>JBJTCK010000075.1:0-41786 GCA_046091825.1 Actinomycetota bacterium
CTGGAGACGTCCACGTACGGCCGTCCGCTCGCGAGGAAGGCCTGACATGGCGCGCACAGACGCCAACCCGCCCATGCCCGAGTGGTCCACGGAGTACCAGCTGGTCGAGGTCGACCACGAGTACCTGACCAAGGCGGTCAAGCCGAAGCAGTTCATCCACATCGACCAGAGCGAATGCATCATGTGCGAGGGCTGCGTGGACATCTGTCCTTGGAAGTGCATCCACATGGTCACCCCGGACGCGATCGCAGAGGCAACGGGCACCGAGCAGCCCGGCATGGACCCCTCCGACAACGTGATCTTCCTGATCGACGACGACGTCTGCACGCGCTGCGCGCTGTGCGTCGACCGTTGCCCCACAGGAGTCATCATCCTCGGCAAGGCGGGCGCGCCTGCCGCCGAGGGTGACTCCCACACCCGCACCAACAACCACGGCTACGCCTACGGCATGCGCCTCTGAGGTGAAACACAATGGCAAAAGTCCTCGATAACCCCCGCCCCACCGCAAAGGAGCGACTCGCCAAGATCGGTGAGCAGATGCAGGGCAGCCAGGCCTGGAACTCGATCTTCCGGCCGGGCTCGATCTTCCGCAAGGGCTACACGGACAGCCCGCGCAACAGGTCGTACGTGATCATGAACTCGGTGCTGTACCACCTGCACCCCGTGAAGGTGAAGCGCCACGCAGTGAAGGTCTCGTACACGCTGTGCCTCGGTGGACTCTCGTTCTTCCTCTTCATCCTGCTCACGGTGACGGGCATCTTCCTGATGTTCTTCTACCGACCCACCGGTGCGAACGCCTGGCAGGACATCCAGACGCTCCAGACATCCGTGACGTTCGGTCTGCTCGTGCGCAACATGCACAGATGGGGCGCGCACCTGATGGTGCTCTCCGTGTTCCTGCACATGGCGCGCGTCTTCTACCACGGTGCGTACAAGCCGCCGCGCGAGTTCAACTGGGTGATCGGCGTCATTCTCCTCACGCTCACGCTGCTTCTGTCGTTCACCGGATACCTGCTGCCGTGGGACCAGCTGGCCCTCTGGGCGGTCACAGTGGGCACGAACATGATGGGTTACTCGCCTCTGGTCGGTAACCAGGTCCGGTTCGTACTCCTCGGCGGGGTCGAGATCGGCTCCGAGACCCTGCTGCGCTGGTACGTGCTGCACGTCATCATGTTCCCGTTCATCATCATCATCTTCATGGCCATCCACTTCTGGCGCGTCCGCAAGGACGGCGGAATCTCCGGACCCCTGTGATCGAGGAGACCACACATGACTGAGATCCCTGAACACCTCCTCAAGCGGGCCCAGGCTGCGCGCGAGAAGGCCGCCGGAGCAGACGCCGGCGGTGCCGCTGCCGGCGGCGACCGCATCCCCGACGGTCTGCTCGACCGAACGAAGGCAGCCTCTGACGGCGCGGCAGCAGTCGTCGCGACCGCGCCCGCTGCCGGCGGCGTCCCGGTCGGTGCAGGCCCGGGCGGGCACACCCAGCGCCTGCTCACGGTCGTCAAGTCGGGTTCCATCCAGGAGGCCAAGGCCGCACCGGTGGACAAGGTGCACACTTGGCCGCACCTGCTGGCAGTGGAGTTCGTCGCCGCACTCGCGTGCACGGCGTTCCTGTTCGTGTTCTCCTGGGTCGTGAACGCGCCGCTCCTCCAGGCTGCCGACTTCAACAAGACGCCGAACCCGTCGAAGGCACCGTGGTACTTCCTGGGTCTGCAGGAGCTGCTCACCATGTTCCACCCCATGATCGCCGGCGTGACGCTGCCTGGCATGGGTCTCATCGCGCTGATCCTCGCCCCGTACCTTGACCGCAACGCCTCGAACAAGCCCGAGGACCGCAAGTTCATGACGTCGATGATGACGATGTTCCTCATGTTCTGGGCGGTGCTCACCATCATCGGCTCGTTCTTCCGCGGCCCCGGATTCAACTTCACGTTCCCGTGGCGTGACGGCATCTTCTTCGAGCTCTAGACCCCACACGACGCAACCGAGACCAAGGATTCAACACAAATGAGTACCGCAGCAATCATCGCGATCGTCGTCGTCGTCGCCGTCGTGCTCGGCGCAGTCGTCGTGGTGACGACGGCCCGTCAGACCGACGTCCGCGGCGCGGGTGCGCTGTCGCGCGAGACGCGCCGGCGCGACCGCAAGGCCACGATCGCAGACGGAGCAGTGACCGGACGCGAGGTCGAGGCTGCCACCAAGTCGACTGCGGTCGCGGTCGTCGCCCCGGCCGAGGTGGCACCCTTCGTCGCCCCGGACGCGGAGGCGGTCGGCGTCTCGCGGCGCATGTTCTTCAACCGTGCCGCCGTCGGCATGATGAGCGCGAGCCTGGGCGCTTTCGGTGCCGCGGTCATCGCATTCCTCTGGAAGGGCGCAGAGGGCGGCTTCGGCTCCAAGATCTCGGCTGGTCGCGTGAGTGACATCCTCTCGAACATCCGTGCGAACGACGGTTTCCTCTACCTCGCAGAGGCACGCGCATGGGTCACCGAGTACCCGGAGAGCGCGCTCGCGAAGGCAAAGGCGGTCTACGGCAGCCAGTCGCAGGTTTTCTCCGGCATGGAGGCCGGTGTGGTCGCGCTGTACCAGAAGTGCCCGCACCTCGGCTGCCGCGTCCCTGAGTGCAAGAGCTCGCAGTGGTTCGAGTGCCAGTGCCACGGCTCGCAGTACAACCGCGTCGGTGAGAAGAAGGGCGGCCCTGCCCCGCGCGGCATGGACCGTTTCGCGGTGTCCGTCACGAACGGCGTGCTCACGATCGACACGGGCTCTGTGTTCGCCGGTCCGCCCGCCGGCGTGAACACGACCGGCCAGGAGGCGGAGGGCCCGCACTGCGTGGGCGCCGCCGGGGGTGGCCACTGACATGATCGCATCAACGAGCGCATCCATCGCCTGGCTGATCCTCCTCGCGTCCCTCGCGGGCTGGATCGTCTACGGCATCGCCAACGTCCGCGGCGGCCGCAAGGAAGTCGGCTCCGAGCAGATGCTCGCCGCCAACCGCAAGCCCTATTACGACGACGAGGAGCTCGAGGGCAAGCGCCTGGAGCGCACGCAGCTGATCGGACTCCTCTTCCTCGGAATCATCACGGTCGCCCTGCCGCTGTACTGGGTGATGGAGCCGGCCCGCCAGGAAGAGGCCGTCTTCGGTTTCGACAAGCGCTTCGTGAACTGGGGCGGCAAGCTCTTCGCCGCGACCGCCGACGGCGGGTACAACTGCGCCGGCTGCCACGGCGGCATGAAGGCCACCGGTGGCGTCGCGCCGTACGCGATCACAGACCCGAAGACCAGCGAGGTCAAGGCTGTGTCGTGGAAGGCGCCCGCGCTCAACACGGTCATGTACCGCTACAGCGCCGAGGAGGTGCGGTTCGTCCTCAACTACGGCCGCCCGTTCTCGCCGATGTCCGCGTGGGGCACCATTGGCGGCGGCCCGTTGACGAGCCAGTCGGTGGACACGCTCATCAACTACCTCGAGTCCATCCAGATCCCGCAGGACAACTGCACGGAGACGCGCGGGTCGTTCAACCCCACATGCGACACCGGCAAGCTGCCGAAGGAGAAGAACGACGAGATCGCAGCCGAGGCCAAGCGACTGGTGGACAACGGCACGTACTCCAGCATGGGCGAGGCGTACTTCAACCTCGACCTCGGCGGCGGGGCGTACTCGTGCGCGCGCTGCCACACGAAGGGCTGGTCCTACGGCGACCCGCAGGTCACCGGCGGCGGTGCCTTCGGTCCGAACCTGACGGCCGGGTCCTCCGTGCGCCAGTTCCCGAGCGCCGATGACATGGTCACGTTCCTGAAGGCAGGCTCGCAGATGGGCCAGCGGTACGGCGAGCAGGGCCAGGGAAGTGGGCGCATGCCCGGCTTCGGACAGATTTACACCGACGAGCAGATCCGCCAGATCGTCGAGTACGTGAGGAGCCTCTGATGCTGTCCACACTCCTTGCAATCGGGTGGGAGCCCGAGATCCGCGGCTACATCGTCGTGCTCATCATGGTCGGCACGCTGATCGGCGGTACGTACCTCATCCTCGGCACCAATCTGGGTGCACGTCTCGGTTTCCTCGTGGCTGCCTGCGGGCTGGCCGGGTGGATGATGTCCATGGCGATCATCTGGGTGATCTACGGCATCGGCCTGCAGGGGCCCTTCCCCTCGTGGAAGCCGTCCGAGCCGGTCGCGCTGGTGCGTGACGCCGCGAAACTGGACCTCACTGAGATCGTCACCACGTCGCCCGACGTGGGCGACAAGTCGCGCGAGGACTCTGCGGCCGCGGTGCAGAAGCAACTCGAGGCAGAGGGCTGGACCCGCCTCGAGGACTCCGACCCGCAGCGCGGCCAGGCCGTCGCATCGGCAGACGAGATCATCCAGATCGAGGCCGAGGAGTTCAAGAGCGGCGAGTACGTGCCCGTTGCCGTCTATGACAAGGGCGGCGAGAGGTGGCCGAAGCTCGGTGACTCGATCGACTTCATCGCGTTCAAGCACAAGCCGAGGTACGCCATCGTCGAGGTCGCGGCACTGCTGCCCCAGCGCACCGAGCCCGGCCGCGCGCCTGCACGCGCGGTCATCGACGACAGCCAGCCGCACAGATACGTGGTCATGATTCGTGACCTCGGTGCACGCCGCCGTCCCGCCGCGCTCATCGGCATCGGCTCGGGGATCATCTTCTTCCTGCTCGCATGGATGCTCCACCGTCGTGAGGCGTACCTGCGAGAGAACCTCGCCCTGAAGGCATAGGGCGAGTGATGGGCCAGTACCTCCCGATCATCGCACTGGTGGTGGTGGCCGTCCTCTTCGGTGTCCTCAGCTTCGTGGCGTCGGGACTCCTCGCCCCCTACAGGCCGAACAGCGCGAAGGAGGCCCCGTACGAGTGCGGGATCGTCCCTTCGCGCGACAACCCGGAGCGCTTCCCGGTCAGCTTCTACGTGATCGCGATGCTCTTCATCATGTTCGACATCGAGATCATCTTCGTCTACCCGTACGCGGTCTCCCGCGAGGCGCTCGGCGCCTACGGCTTCGCCGAGATGGCCGCGTTCAGCGCGGTGTTCTTCGTGGCGTTCGTCTACATGGTCGCCAAGGGCGCCCTCGAGTGGGGCCCGCTGAAGCGCGCCGGTTCGGAGACGCCCGCGAACGATGATCTCGTGGCAGCCACGCAGGCCAAGGGCTCGTTCCGTCTCGTCGGTCTCGAGGGCCGGGAGAAGAGCGGGGAGGCAGCCTGATGGGCGTCGTGCGCAACGTGCTCGACGAGGGACTCGCCGGCCTCGACCACAACTTCGTGACGGCACGCCTCGAGGACCTCGTCAAGTGGTCCCGTTCCCGCAGCAGCTGGGGTGCCTCGTTCGGGCTGGCGTGCTGCGCGATCGAGATGATGGGCACGGGTGCATCCCACTACGACCTCTCGCGCTTCGGCATGGAGGTCTTCCGTGCCTCGCCACGCCAGGCCGACATCATGATCGTGGCCGGCCGCGTCAGTCAGAAGATGGCGCCCGTGCTGCGCCAGGTGTACGACCAGATGATGGAGCCCAAGTGGGTCATCAGCATGGGCGTCTGCGCCTCCACCGGCGGGATGTTCAACAACTATGCGATCGTCCAGGGCGTCGACCAGATCGTGCCCGTCGACGTCTATGCGCCCGGCTGCCCGCCCACCCCGGAGACCCTGATCCACGCGATCGAGACTCTCCACCAGTTGATCGAGGACGGCGAGATCATGCGCCGTCGTGACGCGAACAACGGGGGTGCCGCCGTCGAGATCCACGAGATCCCGGCCGGTGCAACTGTTCCTGTCTCCATCGGGACGAAGTGACCATGGCGGACAACGTGACAGAGGGGCAGGAGCAGATGCACGGGTGCCCGGTCGTGTGGTCGGGCGCCCAGAAGGGGCTGCACCTCGACCGCACCCACTACCTGCGGGTGATGAAGGCCCTCGTGGCCGACACGTTCGACATGCTCGTTGACCTCACCGGCGTCGACTATCTCGCCCTGCCCGGCCGCACGCCGGGTGCGGGTGTGGCACCCGGGCGTTTCGAGGTGGTCGTGAACCTGCTGTCCATCCAGCGCCGCGAGCGGCTCCGCGTGCGCGTGCAGGTGCCCGAGTCCGACCCGGTCATTCCCTCCCTCTTCGACGTGCACCCGGGTGCGGAGGCGCACGAGCGCGAGACGTTCGACATGTTCGGCATCGTCTTCGAGGGCCATCCCGACCTCACGCGCATCCTCATGCCGGAGGACTGGCAGGGTCACCCGCTGCGCAAGGACTACGACCCGGGACGCATCCCGGTGCAGTTCAAGGGGGCGAACGCATGACGATCGCCGAGGACCGCAGGGACGACGAGGAGGAGGAGGCCGCCGGCAAGCCGAAGGCAGGTCCGCGCGAGCGCACCACGTCCGCCCTCACGGGCGAGGGCCGCCAGGAACTCTCGTCGCGTGCCGGCATGGGCGCGAAGGAGCTCCTCCGCGAGGTCGGTGCGGTGCTGAGGATGAGCGAGTCTGAGGCCGCAGCGCTGGCCGACATCGAGTCTGACCCCGACGAGGACCAGACGATGATCATCAACATGGGCCCCCAGCACCCGTCCACGCACGGCGTGCTGCGTCTCATGCTCGAGCTGCAGGGCGAGACGGTGCTGCGCTGCAAGCCGATCATCGGGTACCTGCACACCGGCATGGAGAAGACCGGCGAGCAGCTCACCTACATGCAGGGCGGCACCAACGTCACCCGCATGGACTACCTGTCGCCGCTCAACAACGAGCTCGCTTTCTCCATGGCGGTGGAGAAGCTCCTCGGCATCGACGGAGACATCCCCGAGCGCGCCGTGTGGATGCGGATGCTCCTCAGCGAGCTGAACCGCATCAGCAGCCACCTCCTCTTCCTCGCCACCAACGGCATGGACATCGGTGCGGTGTCAATGATGCTGTACGGCTGGCGCGAGCGCGAGGAGGTCCTGCGCTTCTTCCAGAAGGTCACGGGCCTGCGGATGAACCACAACTTCATCCGGCCCGGCGGACTCGCAGCCGACCTGCCCGCCGGCTGGCGCGACGACGTCCTCGACATCCTGGACATGCTCCCGGGCCGTCTCGAGGAGTACGAGATCCTGATGAACGGCCAGCCCATCTGGCGCGAGCGCCTGCAGGGTGTCGGTGTCATCACCGCGCGGGAGGCACTCGCTCTCGGCACGAGCGGCCCGATCCTGCGGTCCACCGGTGTCGCATGGGACCTCCGCCGCGACATGCCGTACCTGCGGTACGACCAGGTCGAGTTCGACGTGGTGATCGGGTCGCACGGGGACGCGTACGACCGGTTCGCGATCAGGCTGAACGAGATCCGCGAGTCGATGCGCATCGTCCACCAGATCCTGGACCGCATGCCGAAGGGTGACTTCCGCGTGCAGAACAAGAAGGTCACGCCGCCGCCGCGTGCCCGCATCGACGAGTCGATGGAGGCGCTCATCCACCCCTTCAAGATCTTCACCGAGGGATTCAAGGTGCCCGAGGGCGAGACGTACGTGGGCATCGAGAGCCCGCGCGGCGAGATCGGCTGCTACATCGTCAGCGACGGTTCCTCGAACCCGTACCGGATGCACATGCGTGCACCGTCTTTCGTCAACATACAGGCGATGCCGCACATGATGCGCGGCGGCATGGTCGCCGATGCCGTGGCGATCATCTCGTCGGTGGACCCGGTTCTGGGGGAGGTGGACCGCTGATGGCGCGCCTGTCCGAGGAGAACGTGCGTCTCGCGCAGGAGATCATCTCGCGGTACCCGCGCCCACGCTCGGCCACGATCCCGCTGCTGCACCTTGCCCAGGAGCAGGACGGTTACGTCACCGAGGACGCCATGGCGCACATCGCCGAGCTCGTCGGTGCCTCCCCGGCGGAGGTCTACGGCACCGCGTCCTTCTACGAGATGTTCAAGTTCCACCCGGTGGGCAAGTACGTCATCAACATCTGCGGCACGATGTCGTGCGCGCTCATGGGCGCCGAGGACCTCATGCACCATGCAGAAGAAAAGCTCGGCGTCCGCATGGGCGGCACCACCGATGACGGCCTCATCACCCTCGAGCGTGCCGAGTGCCAGGCCGCGTGCACTGAGGCACCGTGCCTCCAGACCAACTACCGCTACAGCTTCCGCGTGACCGCGGAGTCGTTCGACACGCTCGTCGACGACCTGCGGGCAGGCCGCCTCGCTGACGAGATCCCGCCGCACGGCACGGTCGCGCGCGTCCGCCAGCACATCCCCACCGAGAAGGCCGCGGGAGTGCACGCGCCCGAGGACGTGAAGTCGGCGCCCGCATGGCTCGACGGGAAGGCGGCACTGTGAGCGCCGGCGGCACCAACTCCTTCGCGCCCGGTTTCTACGTGGGCGAACGGCCGCGGATCGTGACCTCCCGCTTCGGCCTGGAGGACAGCCACACGCTCGCGCGTTACCTGGCCACGGGTGGGTACGAGGGCCTGCGCAAGGCGCTGGGCCGTCCCGCCAACGAGGTGCACGACGAGGTCCGCAGCGCCACCGTGCTCGGCCGCGGCGGTGCGGGTTTCCCTGCCGGCACGAAGTGGGGCCTGACCCCGCAGGACGTGTGGCCGCGGTACCTGGTGGTGAACGGAGACGAGTCCGAGCCCGGCACCTACAAGGACCGGCTGCTCATGGAGCGCGACCCGCACCAGTTGATCGAGGGCTGCCTCATCGCGTGCTACGCGGCCGGTCTCTCGCAGTGCTTCCTCTACATCCGCGGCGAGATGGCGCTCGCCCAGGAGCGCGTCGCGACGGCCCTGAACGACGCCTACGCCGCCGGCTACGTGGGGAGCAACATCCTCGGCTCCTCCTTCTCGGTCGACATCGTCCTGCACTGGGGTGCCGGTGCGTACGTGGTCGGTGAGGAGACTGCACTCATCGAGTCGCTCGAGGGGAACCGCGGCATGCCCCGCCTGAAGCCCCCGTACTTCCCCGCGGTGATCGGCCTCTACGGACAGCCGACGATCGTGAACAACGTGGAGACACTTGCGAACCTGCCGTGGCTCATGGTGAACGGGGCGGAGGCCTACACCGCCATCGGCACGCCCACCTCACCTGGCACGCGCATGGTCGCGGTGTCGGGCCACGTGAAGCGCCCCGGCGTGTACGAGATCGTGAACGGCACCACGACGTTCCGCGACCTGCTCTTCGGCGAGGAGTTCTGTGGCGGCATGCGTGACGGGCGCACGCTCAAGGCGTTCGTGCCCGGCGGCGGTTCTGCCCCCTGGTTCCTGCCGGACCAGCTGGACCTCCCGTTCGAGGCAAGCCAGGTCGGCCCGGCCGGGTCGATGCTCGGTTCCGGCGCCGTGATGGTCATGGACGACACCACGGACATCCCGAAGGCGGCCCTCACCCTCACGCGCTTCTACGCGCACGAGTCGTGCGGCAAGTGCACCCCGTGCCGCGAGGGTGGCACGTGGCTGGAGCGCATCCTCAGCCGCATAGTGGACGGCAAGGGCACCGATGCCGACCTCGACCAGTTGATGGAAGTCGGCCAGTCGATCTGCCCGGGTTCGTTTCCCCACGCCTCGAGCGAGCGGCTCGGCATCAGCGCCGTGCCGTTCCCGTACCGGATGAACACGATCTGCTTCGTCGGGCCCTCCGCATTCGCGCCGGTCCACTCCGCCCTGACTCTCTTCCGCGAGGAGTTCGAGTCGCGCGTGACGAGGCGCATCCACATACCCGTGACCGCAGCCGGAGCCGCACAGTGAGCACCACCGAGACAAACGCCGAAGACACGCCCGAGGTGCCGGCGGACCCGAACGCCGTGAGCATCACGATCAACGGCCGTACGATCGCCGCCCGCACGGGCGAGCTGATCATCGCCACCGCAGACCGCGAGGGCGAGTACATCCCGCGCTTCTGCTACCACCCGCGCATGAGCAGTGTCGGCATGTGCCGCCAGTGCATGGTGGAGGTGGAGGGCCCGCGCGGGCCGATGATGGTCGTGTCCTGCATGACGCCGGTGGCCGACGGCCAGGTCGTGCGCACCGAGACGGAGCAGGTCAAGCGCGCCCAGGAGGGGATGATCGAGCTGCTCCTCGCGAACCACCCGCTCGACTGCCCCGTCTGCGACAAGGGCGGCGAGTGCCCGCTGCAGGACCAGGCGTTCAGCCACGGCCCCGGCGAGAGCCGCTTCGTGGAGGAGAAGCGCCACTACGAGAAGCCGATCCCGATCAGCGACCTCGTGTTCCTCGACCGCGAGCGCTGCATCCTCTGCGACCGCTGCACGCGCTTCGCGCGAGAGGTTGCCGGTGACCCGCTCATCAGCTTCACCCAGCGCGGCAACAACACCCAGGTGATGACGTTCCCCGACGAGCCGTTCGCCTCCTACTTCTCCGGCAACACCGTGCAGATCTGCCCGGTCGGTGCGCTCACCGCCCAGCCCTACCGCTTCAAGGCCCGCCCGTGGGATCTCGAGCAACGCGAGAGCACCTGCACCACCTGCAGCGTGGGCTGCCGCACCGTGGTGCAGTCGAGTCGCGACGAGCTGGTCCGCTACCAGGGCGTCGACAGCGACCCCGTCAACTGGGGCTGGATGTGCGACCGCGGCCGCTTCAACTTCCAGTCGGTGAACTCCGAGGACCGTCTCGACACGCCGCTGGTGCGCCGGGACGGCGGGTTCACGGCCACCTCATGGTCCGCCGCACTCGATGCCGTCGCCCGCGAGATGCGGTCGGGCGGCGCGGTTGCCGTGCTCGGCGGCGCCCGCGGCACGAACGAGGACGCGTTCATGTGGGGTCTCCTCGCTGACGCCGTCGGGAGCACGATGCGCGATGCCCAGATGGACGACGGTCTGCCTGCAGCGGTCCTCGCGCTGCCCCAGGCCACCATCGACTCCGCCTGCGCGGCCGGCACGGTCGTTCTCCTCGCCCCGGACCTCAAGGAGGAGCTGCCCGTCCTCCACATCCGTCTCCGCGAAGCAGCCACGAAGCGCGGCCTGCGCATCATCGAGATGGCCAGCAACGACACGGGGCTGACCGGCCACTCCTGGCGCACCGTGCGGTGCGAGCCCGGTGCGCAGCCGGAGGCCGTGCGATCGCTCCTCGCCGACCCAGAGGTGGCCTCGCAGCTCGCCAGCGGGAGCGTGGTGGTCGTTGCCGGTCGCGCCAACCTCGCCGAGTCCGCCGCGACCACGATGGCCGCGCTCGATGCCCTCGTGTCCGCGGTGCCCGCCGCGACGGTGCTGCCCGTCCTGCGCCGCGGCAACGTGCGCGGTGCGCTCGGGCTCGGGCTCGCCCCTGCGGAGGGCGGCGACACCGCCGCGGTGCTCGAGGCTGCGGCCAACGGCAAGGTGGCGTGCCTGGTGCTCCTCGGTGCCGACCCGCTCAGCGACGTCGCCGACGCGGATCTTGCCCGCCGTGGCATCGCGGGCGCGCGCTTCGTCGTGGCCATCGACACCTTCATGACCCAGTCGGCCGCGCACGCCGACATCGTGCTGCCGGCGGCGGCATACGGCGAGAAGGACGGCACCACCACGAACCTCGAGGGCCGGGTGTCGAACGTCGTGCAGAAGATCACGCCGCGCGGCACCTCCCGGGCCGACTGGATGGTGGCGGCCGAACTGCTGCACCTCCTCGGCAAGGACTCCGGAGTCGCCACCCTCGCCGACGTGCAGAGGTTGATGGCCGCGCGGTTCCCCGCGTTCGGTGCGGCCGCGGCCTCGGTCGAGGTGCGCCGCAACGGCGTGGTCGTCACGGCCGGGGGCACCGCCCAGCCGGCGCCCGCCGTGACCGTCGCACCCCGCAGTTCGTACGACTTCCGTCTCGTCGTGTCGCGCAAGCTCTATGACCGCGCCCTCGGGACCGCGAAGAGCCCTTCCATGGCGAACCTCGCGCCGGGAGCCGCGGTCATCGTCAACCCGCTCGATGCCGAGCGGGTCGGCGCTCGTGACGGCGCGAACGTGAAGGTGTCGAACGCACACTCTTCGCTGGTCCTCCCTGTCGTCGCCTCGGAGTCCGTCCCCCGCGGGACGGCGGTCGTGCCTTTCAACCAGCCCGGTGCCGACGTGCGCGAGCTCATCCGCCGCGGCGAGCCCGTCACCGATGTGAGGATCGAGAGCATCTGATGGGCCCGATCCTCGCCATCGACCCGCTCCTCGAGGGCAAGTTGCTGTGGACGCCTCTTCTGATCGTGTTGCTGAAGGTCCTCGTGGTGTTCGTGGTCGGGCTCGTCGCCACGATGCTCATGGTCTGGTTCGAGCGCAAGGTGATCGCAGGCATGCAGAACCGGGTGGGGCCGAACAAGGCAGGCCCGTTCGGGCTGCTCCAGACGCTCGCCGACGGCACGAAGTTGTTCCTCAAGGAGGACCTGATCCCCGACAGGGCGGACCGGTTCGTCTTCAAGCTCGCCCCGTACCTGGCTTTCGTCCCTGCGTTCCTCGCCTTCGCGATCATTCCCCTCGGCGGTGACTACCGGAACGGCAACGGCGGGATGGTGGAGCTGTTCGGTCACCAGACGCGGGTCCAGCTGGCGGACCCGCCGGTGGGCGTGCTGTTCGCACTCGCCATCTCGGCGATCGCGGTCTACGGCATCATGCTCGCCGGGTGGGCGAGCGGGTCGAAGTACCCGCTGCTCGGTTCCGTGCGCGCGTCCGCACAGATGGTCTCCTACGAGGCGGCGCTCGGTCTCAGCATCGCCTGCGTGCTCCTGGTCGCGGGCACCATGTCCACCAGCGGGATCGTGAACCTCCAGGGGTCCCTCGGCAACTGGAACGTCGTGACTACGGGCTTCGTGCCGTTCTTCATCTTCGTGATCGCCGCGACAGCAGAGCTCAACCGTCCCCCCTTCGACCTGGTGGAGGCCGAGCAGGAACTGGTCGGCGGCTTCAACACCGAGTACGCGTCCATCCGCTTCGCGCTCTTCTACCTCGCGGAGTTCATGAACACCATCACGATGTCCGCGCTCATCGTCACGCTGTTCTTCGGCGGGCCGCAGCCGGTCTCGATCGGCAGCACCACGCTCGACATCCCACTCATCCCGAATGCTCTCGAGGGCACCGTGTGGCTGCTGCTCAAGGTCCTCGTCTTCCTGTACGTCTACGTGTGGTTCCGTGCCACGCTCCCGCGGTTCCGCTACGACCAGCTCATGGACCTCGGCTGGAAGGTGCTCATTCCGGCCTCGCTCGGCTGGTTCATGCTCCTCGCCGCGCAGCGCGTGGGCCAGGACGCGGGGTGGGACCGCGTCGTCGTGACCCTCGTGACTGCGCTCGTGCTCATCGGCGGGTACGCGCTGCTGCAGGTCGCCATGAAGGTCAGTCGTGACAACCGCGACCGGGACGGAGCGAGCTTCTGATGGGTTACTTCGGCGGATTCCTCGTGACCCTGCGCCAGCACGGGTACAAGAACAAGGTCACCACCGAGTACTCGGGCGGCCGCGTGTTCCGGCGCAAGAACCGCGACGAGAAGGACCAGAAGATCGACAAGCCCGAGCGTCTCCACGGCCGCCACGTGCTGAACCGCTACGAGGACGGCATGGAGAAGTGCATCGGCTGCGAGCTGTGCGCCGGCGTGTGCCCCGCGAAGTGCATCTACGTGCGCGGCAGGGACAACGACCCCGACAACCCCACGTCACCCGGCGAGCGGTTCGGCTTCGTCTACGAGATCAACTACCTCCGCTGCATCCACTGCGACATGTGCGTGGAGGCGTGCCCCACGGAGGCCATCACCGAGACGAAACTTTTCGAGTTCTCCTTCACGAACCGCAAGGATGCGATCTACACGAAGGCCGAACTGCTCGTGGGTGACGACGGCAAGCCGCAGCACCTCCCGTGGGAGGACTGGCGCGAGGGCGAGGACGAGCACACCTCGGGCTGGATGCGCGCGACCGCACCGTCCGGTGACGCCACCTTCGAGGGCACCGTCGCGTGGAGCGGCGAGCTCGGGTACGGAGTCCGCGCGCCGGAGCCGGCCCAGGACGCGCGGGACCTGGAGGACAACTGATGGAGCTGTTCGTCTTCGCCGCCGCCGCCCTGATGGCCCTCGTCGGCTCGCTCGGCGTCGTCGTGCGCAGCAACCCCGTGCACGCGGCGATGAGCCTCGTCCTCACGCTCTTCGGGGTGGCGGTGCTCTTCGTGCAACAGGGCGCGCATTTCCTGGCCGCGGTGCAGATCATCGTGTACGCAGGCGCGATCGTGGTGCTGTTCCTCTTCGTCATCATGCTCCTCGGTGTCGACCGTGCGGAGAACCTCAGCATCGAGCCGCTCGCCGGCCAGCGCGTCGTCGCGGGGACGGTGGGTGCCGCGATGGTGGGCCTGCTGACGGCCGCCGTGCTGACCTCCGAGTCAGCCGTCATCACAGACGGACGGGGGCTGAGCGCGACGACCCTCGACTCTCCCGACGCCAACGTCCGCCAGCTCGCCGCGTCGATCTTCGGTGACAACGTGTTCGCCTTCGAGATCACCTCCGTGCTCCTCCTCGTGGCGGTCGTCGGCACCGTGATCCTCGCCCGCCGCATCCCCAGGCAGCAGGAGGCAGCTGGGTGAGCGCCGTGATCGAACCCACGACCAGCTGGTTCCTCATCCTGTCCGCGGTGCTCTTCGCCGTGGGGATGGTCGGGGTGATGGTGCGCCGCAACCCGTTGGTCATGTTCATGTGCATCGAGTTGATGCTGAACGCCGTCAACCTCTCGTTCGTCACGTTCGCACGGGCCCGCGCCGACGTCGGCGGGCAGACGGTCGTGTTCTTCGTGCTCGTCGTCGCCGCTGCCGAGGTGACCGTGGGCCTCGGCATCATCGTGTCCATCATGCGCCGCCGCACGGGGGCCACCGCCGACGACCTCTCGGTGCTGAAGGGATAACCGGTCATGCTCGATCTCGCCTGGTTGATCCCTGCCCTCCCGCTCGCGGGATTCCTGCTCATCCTCTTCTTCGGGCGCAGGATGGGCGAGCCCGGTGCGGGGGTTCTCGCCACGGTCATGACCGCCGGCGCGTTCGTCGTCACCGCCGGCACCTACCTGGAACTGCTCTCGCGCACCGCCGAGGAGCGTCATTCCACCGTCACGTTGTTCTCGTGGATCCCTGTCGGCGGGCTGCACGTCGACCTTG
This sequence comes from Actinomycetota bacterium, assembly GCA_046091825.1. Classification (GTDB taxonomy): domain Bacteria; phylum Actinomycetota; class Acidimicrobiia; order Acidimicrobiales; family Ilumatobacteraceae; genus UBA2093. The sequence goes on from JBJTCK010000075.1 coordinate 15,042, forward strand.
CCTTCCTGGTCGACCCGCTGAGCGTGACGATGGCTCTCTTCGTCACCGGCATCGGCTCGCTCATTCACCTCTACGCCATCGGGTACATGCACGGGGACCCGAAGTTCCCGAAGTTCTTCCTGGACCTCAACCTGTTCGTGTTCTCGATGCTCATGCTGGTGCTGGGCGAGAACCTGCTCGTGACGTTCCTCGGGTGGGAGGGAGTCGGGGCGTGCTCGTACTTCCTCATCTCCTTCTGGCACGACCGCGACTCCGCGGCGACCGCCGGCAAGAAGGCCTTCGTGACGAACCGCGTCGGCGACTGGGGGATGATGGTCGCGATGTTCATGGCGTTCGCAGCCGTGGGCACCCTGTCGTACGAGGGCATCAACCACGCTGCCCACGCCGGCGAGATCGCCGGTGTCACCGCCACGGGAATCGCCCTCATGCTGTTCGTCGGTGCATGCGGCAAGTCGGCACAGCTGCCCCTCTACATCTGGCTGCCGGATGCCATGGAAGGCCCCACCCCAGTGTCGGCGCTCATCCACGCGGCGACCATGGTGACCTCCGGTGTCTTCCTGATGACGCGCATGGCCCCGGTGCTGGCCGAGACCTATTCGTGGGCGCCGGACGTCATCGCCACGGTCGGCGCGCTGACGGCGCTGTCCGCGGCCACCATCGCGGTGGCACAGACGGACATCAAGAAGGTCCTCGCGTACTCCACCGTCAGCCAGCTCGGCTTCATGTTCCTCGCCGTCGGCTCGGGGGCGTACGTGGCGGCCATCTTCCACATGGTCACGCACGCGTTCTTCAAGGCGCTCCTCTTCCTCGGCTCGGGTTCCGTCATCCACGGCATGCACCACGAGCAGGACATGCGCCGCATGGGTGCACTGCGCAGGGTCATGCCCGTCACCGGCTTCACGTTCATCATCGGCTGGCTCGCGATCGCGGGCGTGCCGCCGTTCGCCGGGTTCTGGTCGAAGGACGAGATCCTGCTGTACGCCTTCGCCAACAACCGCGCCCTGTACCTCGTCGGGGTGACCGCGGCCCTGTTGACCGCGTACTACATGACCCGCCAGGTCGTCATGGTCTTCTTCGGGGAGGCACGTTGGCACGACCACGCCGACGAGCACGGCGCGCACGGCGACAGCCATGCCCCGCACGAGAGCCCGTGGACGATGACGCTCCCGCTCGTCGTCCTCGCCGGCCTCTCGGTCGTGGGCGGAGCCATCCAGCTGCCGTTCACCAAGGGCACGCACTTCCTCGAGCACTGGCTGGAGCCGGTCGTGCACGAGGCCGAGGCCGACATCCACAAGACCTGGGCGTACGAGAACAAGTGGCTGCTGCTCGGTCTCGCTGTGATCATCGCGGCGGCCGGCATCGCTGCGTCGGTCGCGGTGTATGCCAAGGGCAAGGCGCGGCCGGTCGAGCCGCGCATCCTGGCCGACGGCTGGCGTTACGACGCCGCCATCTCTGGTCTCGTCGGGGGTCCGGGACGCGCCGCGTTCCAGGGCATCGCCGACATCGACGCACGCATCGTGGACGGTGCGGTCAACGGTGCCGGAACGCAGGTCCGTTCGCTGAGCGGCATCCTCCGCCGTGTGCAGAACGGGTTCATCCGTTCGTACGCCGCGGTCATCAGCATCGCTGTCGTGCTGATGCTCGCCTGGTTCCTGCTGAGGGGGGTGCTGTGATGCTCGTGTCCGCCGCAGAGGCCGGTCTCCATTCCGCGCCGTTCCCGGTGCTGACGGCACTGATTCTTATCCCCGTGCTCGGGTCCCTTCTCGTCGCGCTGCTCAGTGAGCGCCGGCCGGAGTGGGTGAAGTTGACCGCAATCGTGTCGTCCGTGGTCACCGCGGGCATGTCCATCTGGCTCCTCTCGGCGTTCGCAACCCACGAAGGCGGGTTCCAGTTCGTCTCGCGCCATGACTGGATTGAGGCGTGGGGCATCTCCTGGCACCTCGGCGTGGACGGCATCTCGCTGTTCCTGGTGGTGCTGACGGGCATCCTCTTCCCGCTCGTCATCGTGGGCGTCGACCCCCACCACGACGAGAAGCGCTACCTCTCCTGGCTCCTCCTGCTGGAGGCCGGCGTGATGGGCAGCTTCCTCAGTCTCGACCTGTTCCTCTTCTTCATCTTCTTCGAGATCGTCCTCGTGCCCATGTACTTCCTCATCGGGGGATGGGGCTACGACAAGCGCGTCTACGCCGCCACGAAGTTCTTCCTGTACACGATGTTCGGCTCCGCCTTCATGCTCGTGGGCATCGTCGCGACCGCCGCCCTTGCGCGCCGCGACATCGGTTACCTGACCTTCGACCTCGTGACGATCGCCGAGCGCTCGTCATTCGCCGCCTCCACCGGGCGCTGGCTGTTCCTCTCGTTCGCCATCGCGTTCGCGGTCAAGGTCCCGTTGTTCCCGCTGCACACATGGCTCCCCGACGCCCACACGCAGGCCCCCACGGGAGGGTCCGTCATCCTCGCCGGCGTCCTGCTGAAGCTCGGCACCTACGGCTTCCTCCGGTTCGGGCTGTACCTGTTCCCCGCTGCCGCGGTGTGGGCCAAGCCCCTCTTCCTCACGGTGGCGACGATCGGCGTGATCTGGGGTGCCGTCGCTGCGACCATGCAGACCGACCTCAAGCGGCTTGTCGCGTACTCGTCCGTGGCGCACCTCGGGTTCATCGTGCTCGGCACCTTCGCGATCACCTCGCAGTCGCTCACCGGGTCGGTCGCCCAGATGGTGAACCACGGCGTGTCGACGGGTGCGCTCTTCCTCATGGTCGGGATGATCTACGAGCGCCGCCACACCCGCGAGATCGCCGAGCTGCGCGGACTCCAGTCCGTCGCCCCGGTCTTCGCCGCGGCTTTCATGGTGGTCATGCTCTCCTCGATCGGCGTGCCCGGGCTGAACGGTTTCGTCGGGGAGTTCCTGGTCCTCATCGGGTCCTTCGAGACCGCACGGTGGTGGACCGTGGTGGCAGCGACCGGGGTCATCCTCGCCGCGCTGTACCTGCTGTGGGCCTACCAGCGTGTCTTCCACGGCGAGCCCGACGAAGCCAACTCGTCATTCCCGGAGATCACGCTGCGCGAGGGTGCCCTAATGCTCTGCTTCATCGGGCTCATCGGCTTCACCGGCATCTACCCGAAGCCGATGCTCGAGCGCATCGAGCCGAGCGTCGACAGGCTCATCGAGCACGTCGAGAAGCACTCGGACCACAGGGCGCCGGAACACGCCTCGGAACACGGCAAGGAGGGTGAGTGATGACGAACCTCCTCGCGTTCACCGGCCCGGACATCGCGTTCACCGACGTCCTCCCGATCCTGATCTGGCTGGGTACCGCGTGCGCGGCCCTGCTGCTCGGTTCGCTCGTGCCGCGCTGGCCGCGAGGGACCTGGGCCGCAGTCACCGCCGCATCCTCCGTCGCGGTCGTGGTCCAGCAGATCGTCAAGTGGCAGGACATCGGCAGGGAGGGCACCGGCACCGCCCTCTCGGATGCCGTCTCGGTCGACAGGTTCGCCGTGTTCGGCACGATCATCGTGGCGGTCGCCCTCGGCCTGGTCGCGCTGGTCACCCACGAGTACCTCGTGCGGGAGGGCAACGACGGCCCGGAGCTCTACGTTCTCTTCGTCACCGCGGCCATGGGTGCCCAGATCATGCTGAGCGCGAATGACCTGGTGGTGCTCTTCCTCGGGCTCGAGACCCTGAGCCTGTCGCTCTACGTTCTCGTGGCCAGCAACCGCCGCAGGGAGCAGAGCCAGGAGGCCGGCATCAAGTACTTCGTGCTCGGTGGCTTCGCCTCGGCGTTCTTCCTGTACGGGATCGCACTCATCTACGGCTCGACGGGTTCCACGAACCTCACACGGATTATGGCCGGTTTCGACGCCAGCATCGCCGTCGAGCGCAACGATGCCCTCCTGCTGGTCGGCATCGGCCTCCTTCTCGTGGGGCTGGCCTTCAAGATCTCGGCCGTGCCGTTCCATGTGTGGACACCCGACGTCTACGAGGGTGCGCCCTCGCCCGTGACCGCGTTCATGGCGTCCGCCGGCAAGGTGGCCGCCTTCACCGCACTGCTCCGCGTGCTCGTCACGGCACTGGAGCGCAGGGTGGACGACTGGCGGCCGGTCGTGTGGGTGCTCGCGATCGCCACGGTCTTCGTGGGCTCGATCCTCGCGGTGGTGCAGACCAACGTGAAGCGAATGCTCGCGTTCTCGTCCGTCACACATGCGGGCTTCGTGCTCGTGGGTGTGGAGGCGGCAGCCCACCTGGGGAGCAACGGGATGGCCTCGTCCATGACGTACCTGCTCCTCTACACCGTGCTCGTCATCGGGTCGTTCACGGTGGTCTTCGTGGTGGCCGGCAAGGGTGACGGTGCGTCGTCGCTGGACGACTTCCGCGGTCTCGCACGCCGCCGCCCTCTCCTCGCACTCGGCTTCACGGTGCTTCTCCTCGCCCAGGCGGGTGTGCCGTTCACCGGCGGCTTCGTCGCCAAGTTCGGGGTCATTAAGAGCGCGGTGGAGGCAGACAGCTACGCGATTGCCGTCGCTGCGATGGTCGCGGCCGTGATCGGTGCCTTTCTCTACCTGCGCATCATGGTGAGCATGTGGCTCGACGACTCAGCCGGCGACGACTCAGCCGGCGGCGCCGCACCCGCGGTCCCGCGCCTCGCCGCAGTCGTCATCGCCCTGACCGTCGCCTTCACGCTGTTTGTCGGTGTGTTCCCGGGCTGGCTGCTCGACGCGGCGGAACTCATCGGCGTCCACCGCACGGCATCCGTCGGATAGGGAACGCACCTGATGAGGCGCGCACTCGTGCTGCTCGCCACGATGAGCGAGACCGACACCATCGAGTCCGTGCTGGGGGAGGTGGCGGAGGCCACCGGCCAGTTGTCCCGTCTCGGCTGGTCCTTCAGGGTCCTCATCGTCGATGACGGCGGTTCGGCGGAGTTCCACGCACTGTGCCGCCGTCTCGGGGCCGACTTCGGGCTCGAGCTCGACGTCGTGGACGGGCCTCGCGCCGGGCTCGGTGGTGCCGTTCTGCACGGGTTCGCCGCTGCGCTCGCCGACGCTTCTGTGGAGTACGTGGTGAACCTCGACGCTGACGGCCAGCACGACGCACGCCAGATCGGTGACCTCCTGCGTGCACACACGGCCCGCGGCGCCGGCATCACCATCGGCTCGCGCTGGACCCGCGGCGGCAGGTGCTACGGGCTGTCCCTGGCGCGCCGGGTCCTGTCACGTGCGAGCGCTGCCGCGCTCCATGCGGCAGGGGTGCCGCGCCACGTCAAGGACCCGACGACCAGTTTCCGCGTCTACGGACGCGGTGTCGTGCGGGCGATCAGCCGGGACATCACCGGCTTCTCCGGGTTCTCGTTCTTCGGGGCCGCGATCGCGGTTGCCCACGCCCGCGGGTTTGGGGTGATCGAGACACCGATCATCTTCAGACCCCGTCTGGGGGGCAGGTCCAACCTCCGTGCCGCACAGGTGACGCGCGCCGTCCGGGACCTGCCCGAGATCGCGTCAGTCGCTGCGATGGTGCGTCGTCGGGAGAAGGGCTTCCTGTCCGCTGCCCATGCGTCAGCCGGGCCGTCCGCGTACAACGCGTCACGGGAACTGGAGGTCCTCTCGAAAACGCCGGTGTCCACCCGCATCATCCTCGACGAGCTGCTCACGCACGTCGGCCCGCGCGTGCTCGAGGTTGGCGCGGGGCTCGGACTCGTCACGGAGCACTTGGTCGCCGCCGGGCGCACGGTCACGGCACTGGAGCCCGACCCGTCGTTGCACTCGCGCATCGGCGCGAGGGGGGCCGGTGCCACCGTCCTCAACGCGACGCTTGCGTCGAGCGGCCTGGAGGGACCGTTCGACACGGTGCTGTACGTCAACGTGCTCGAGCACATCGAGGACGATGTCGCGGAACTCGCGAGGGCCGGCGGCACTCTTGCCCCCGGCGGCAACATCGTCATCTTCGTCCCGGCAATGCCGTCGCTGTGGGGCACCATGGACGCAGTGTCGGGGCACTTCCGGCGGTACCGGAGGCGCGAGATCACCGCGGTCATCCGGGCCGCCGGGCTCAGCCCGGTGGAGGTGCGCAACTTTGACCCCGTGGGCATCGTGCTGTACTGGTTGGCCTACAGGATCCTGCGGAGGAAAGTCCTCGGCGGGGCGGCGGTCGGCGCCTACGACAAGGTGATCGTCCCCGCGTCCCGGGTCGTCTCGCGCGTCTCGCGCGGTCGCGGCCCCGGGAAGAACCTCATCGCAGTCGGTTCGTCAGCACCCTGACGGCATCGGTACTCTCTGCCGCATGGCAGTGCTCACAGGTTTCAGCGACAACATCCTCACCATCACGATCAACCGTCCGGACGCGGGCAACGCGCTCAACGCCGAGGTGGGCGAGGGCCTCGTGGACGCGTTCAGGCGCGCCGAGGAGGACGACGACGTCCGCGCGGTGATTCTCACGGGCGCGGGCGAGAAGATCTTCTGCGCCGGCATGGACCTGAAGGCGTTCGCCTCCGGCCAGGGCGTCGAGAAGATCGGCGCCGGCATGAACGCCCTCGACACCTGCAAGAAGCCGCTCATCGCGGCGGTCAACGGGCACGCACTCGCCGGCGGTTTCGAGCTCGTGCTGAAGTGCGACATGGTCGTGTCGGTGGACGGCGTCCGTTTCGGGATCCCCGAGGTGAAGCGGGGTCTCTATGCCGCGGGCGGCGGCACGCGCCTGCCGCGGCGCATCCCGCTCGCCGTCGCGCTGGAGATGGGCCTCACCGGCGACCCGATCTCCCCGCAGCGCGCCCTCGAGCTGGGGCTCATCAACCAGGTCGTCCCGCGCGAGGAACTTCTCCCCGCGGCCACCGCGCTCGCGGCGCGCGTCACCGTCAACGGGCCGCTCGCCGTGCGCTGGACGAAGGAACTCATGTGGGACGAGCTCGGCCAGCCGAGTGCCGACAAGCAGCGCGAGGCCACGGGGAAGGTCTTCAGCAGCGAGGACGCCCGTGAGGGTGCCACGGCGTTCGCCGAGAAGCGCACGCCGCAGTGGAAGAACCGCTGAACGGCTGATCCGTCAGCGCGACCGGCGGCGCGCCTGCGCCACGAGAGCGTCGAAGAGTCCCTGGTTCGCGGGGTCGTCAGCTGCTGTGTCCTCGGGGTGCCACTGCACGCCCACGACCCAGCTCGCCGTGTCGTGCTCCACGGCCTCAATGGTGCCGTCCGCCGTGGTGGCGACGATGCGCAGGCACGCGGCCGGCTGGTCGATGGCCTGGTGGTGGTACGACATCGCGAGCGGCTCGGTGGTGCCCATCGCACTGGCCACGCGTGAGCCCGCCACCACGTTGACCGAGTGCAGGACGCCCCGGTGCTCCTCGAAGTTGTCGAGGTGCTGGATGAGGGTGCCGCCGAGCGCCACGTTCAGCACCTGGTGCCCGCGGCACACGGCGAGCACGGGCAGGTCGAGCGAGATCGCGTGGCGGAGCGCACCGATCTCGAACTCGTCGAGCGCAGCGTTCACCCCGAAGAGCCTGGCGCGCTCCGTCTGTCCGTAGCTGCGCGGGTCCACGTCGCCGCCGCCCAGCATCACCACGCCGTCGCAACGGTCGACAGTGGCGCGCACGGCCTCAGCGTCCTCGTTCGGGGGAATCACCACCGGGATGCCGCCGGCCCGCTGGATGGAGTCCACGTAGAACCTGCCCGCGGCGACCACGGGGGTGCGCATGCTCTTCGCCTCGTCACTGCGCCGCCCGGGGATCGCGATGAGCGGGGACGTCACCGTGGCTCCACGCGCTCGATGCCGTAGCCGGCGGACCGTGCGGCCTCGATGACGTCCGCCGCGTGGTCCGCGCCGCGCACCTCGAGCACCGCCTGCACACCGGTCTCGCGCACGTGCAGGTCCACGCCCTCGCGCACGTGCTCGACCTCTATGAGGTTCGCCCCGTTCGCCGCGAACAGCGCGAGCAGCCCGGCGAGCCCCCCGGGACGGTCAGAGATGCGGGCGAACACGATGAGGCGCCGGCCCGCCTGCGTCTCGTTGCGGCGGATGAGCCCGGGCACCACGCCGAGGTCCACGTTCCCTCCCGAGAGGACGACGCACGTGGTGCCCCTCGATGCTGTCCGTGCGGCACCCGTCATCAGGGCCGATACGCCGACCGCGCCGCCGCCCTCGACGTACAGCTTGCCGCGGTCCATCAACAGCACCATCGCGTCGGCGACGGAGTCTTCCTCCACGACGACGATGTCGTCGACGCAACTCTCGACGACCGGCCGCGTCACCTCGCCCGGCCACTTCACCGCGATGCCGTCCGCGAGGGTCACGATCGGGCCGTCTGCCGGGGGCATCCCTGCGTACGGCGCGCACGCGCGTACCTGCACACCGATGACCTCGATGGAGGGGTTCGCGTTCTTCAGCACCCATGCGACGCCGCCGGTCAGGCCGCCGCCGCCGAGCGGGATGATGACACGGGCGAGATCCGGGATGTCCTCCAGCAGTTCGAGGCCGAGCGTCGCCTGGCCCGCCATCACTGCGGGGTCGTCGAAGGGGTGACAGAAGTTCATGCCCGTCGCCGCGGCGCGCTCGCGCGCCCTCGCCACCGCGGCATCGAGGGTGTCCCCTCCCTCCGAGAGGGTCGCGCCGTGGCTGCGCACGGACTCCATCTTCGACAGCGATGCGCCCGCGGGCACGAAGATCTCGCACGGAATGCCCCGCTTCCGCGCCGCGAAGGCGAGCGCCTGGGCGTGGTTCCCGGCGCTCCCTGCGACGACGCCGGCCGCCGCCGCGTCGCCGAGGGTGGCGATCTTGTTCATGGCGCCGCGGATCTTGAAGGACCCGGTCCGCTGGAGGTTCTCGGCCTTCAGCACCACGGACCCGCCGCACATGTCGGACAGTGCCGCCGACTCGGTGATCGGGGTGTGCTTGACCGTGCCCCTGCCCGCATCACGGGCCTCGTGGACGCTCTCCTGCGAAATGGGGCCGTGATTAGTGTCCGTGCGCCCCATCAGGGCAATACCGTAGTGGGCATGCGCGCCGCGTTGATCGGAAACAGGGAGGACACCGATCCCGGCATCATCGGGCACGTCCTGCGTGAGCGCGGGTTCTCCTTCGTCGAGTTCGCGCGGGAGGACCCCGCTTCGTACGGTGACCCTGCCGGGTTCGACCTGGTTGTCGCCATGGGGTCCTCGTGGAGCGCGTACTGGGAGCGGGTCGCCGCGGAGACCGCCGCGGAACGGGCCTTTCTGGGGGGTGCCCACAGTGCAGGCGTCCCCGTGCTCGGTGTGTGCTTCGGTGCCCAGCAGCTCGCAATGACCCTCGGGGGCACGGTTACGAGGGCCGAGACCCCCGAAATCGGGTGGCACAATGTCACAAGCATCTCCGAGAGCGCAGCCGTGTCCGGGGCGGAAACCCTTGCAGGACAATGGTTTCAGTGGCATTACGACCGATTCTCCGTGCCCACCGGGGCGCGGGCCCTGGCCGAGAGCCCGGCGGCCCCCCAGGCCTTCTCGGTCGGTCGCACCCTGGCGCTTCAGTTCCACCCAGAGGCCACGGTGAGCATCGTGATGCACTGGGCCCGCGGCGGGGGAGAGCAGGAACTCATCGACGCCGGGGTCGACCCCGCAGAACTGTTCGCGGGCACATCAGCCCTGATGCCCGACGTGGCACCCCGCACCGAGCGGCTGGTCGACTGGTTCCTGGAGATGTCGTCACGAGCGCACGAGTGAGCTCGGCAGGGCGCGGGATGCACGTGTGACATGAGCACCGGGCCCCGTGCTGGACAGGGCCGAAGTTGGGGGCCGATGTTGGCCCCGTAGTAGTTTCGGAACCGATGTCTCAGTTCCTGCGGTCATATCTCACCGTGATCTGGTTCGGGCTCGCGTCATTCCTGATTGCGGGCCTCTTGCTGGGCATCTCGGCCGTGCTCCGGCCCAACAAGCCCTCCGAGGAGAAGCTCCTGACCTACGAGAGTGGCGTCGACCCGGTCGGCGAGGGCTGGTCCCAGAGCCAGATCCGCTACTACGTCTATGCCCTCCTGTTCGTGATCTTCGACGTTGAGGCCGTGTTCATCTTCCCGTGGGCCACCCAGCTGGAGCGGTACGCCGGGTTCGGTCTCATCGAGATGGGCGTCTTCGTGGCGATCCTCGTTCTCGGTCTCGTGTACGCATGGCGCAAGCGCGTCCTGCGCTGGGCATAGGGGGCGCATCATGGGTCTGGTCGACAGGGGGAGGCTCCCGAAGCCCCTCACCACGCTCTTCAACATGGGCCGCTCGTACTCCATGTGGGTCTACCAGTGGGGCCTGGCGTGCTGTGCGATCGAGATGGGTGCCGCCTTCGGCTCCCCCCGCTATGACGTCATGCGGCTCGGCGTCATCCCGCTGCCGGCAAGCCCCCGGCAGGCAGACCTCGTGGTCATCTCCGGCACGGTCACCGACAAGATGGCCCCGGCCATCAAGCGCCTCTACGAGCAGATGCCCGAGCCGAAGTACGTGATTTCCATGGGCTCGTGCGCCAACTGCGGCGGCCCCTACTGGGACAGCTACTCGGTCACGAAGGGTGTCGACCAGATCATCCCCGTCGACGTGTACGTGCCCGGCTGCCCGCCACGGCCGGAGGCCCTCCTTGAGGGGATCGTGCTGCTGCAGCAGCGCATCAAGAACGAGGACATGGGGGCACGCTGGCGCGGCGAGGGCACCGTGGCCATGAGTGCCGTGGACGGCGAGTCCGCCGAGCGTGGGGGAGTTCCTGTTGTCGCAGGCTGACACCACCGAGGCTCCGCGCGACGAGCGCCGCGAGTCCGAGCTTGCCGCGCTCCTCGGCGCTCTCGGCGCCAACGTCGCCGACTCGCTGATGAAACCGAACGACGACATCTGGGTGCGCGTCACCACGGAGTCGTGGCGCGCCAGCATCGAGACCGTCCGATCGCTCGGGTACACGTACTTCTGTTTCCTGTCGGCCGTCGACTGGATGCCCTCTCCGTTCGGCAAGGGCGAGAACGACCCCTCCCAGCCCGCACCGGAGCGCGACGACAGCATCGTGCAGGGCTACGGGGGTGGGGCCACCAGGTTCCAGCTGCTCGCGCGCCTGGTGGTGCCCGGTTCCACCAGCGGGGTGAACCTGAAGTGCGACGTGCCCGATGACTCGATGACCGTGGAGTCGATCGTGCCGGTCTTCGCCGGCGCCAACTGGCACGAGCGCGAGACATGGGAGATGTTCGGCATCAACTTCGCCGGCCATCCCGACCTGCGCCACATCTACCTTCCCCAGGATTTCGAGGGCTTCCCCCTCCGCAAGGACTTCCCCCTGCTCGCCCGCATCGTGAAGCCCTGGCCGGGCATCGTGGATGTGGAGCCGTTGCCGGGTGACGAGAACGAAGAAGAGAGCGAGCAGTCATGACACTCCTCGGCGACCGCCAGCAACTCTCGTACATCGCCGCGCAGGCGGCGGATGCCCGCGTGAACGTGGAGCTCGAGACGGAGGGCATGACCCTCAACATCGGGCCGCAGCACCCCGCCACGCACGGCACCCTGCGCATCATCGCGCGTCTCGACGGCGAGCAGGTCGTGTGGGCCGAGCCCTCCGCCGGGTACATGCACCGTGGCTACGAGAAGCTCACCGAGGTGCGCACGTTCCCCCAGGTGACCGCGCTCGTCAACCGCATCGACTGGCTCGGCAGCTTTGCGAACGAGGTGCCGTTCATCCTCGCCGCGGAGAAGCTGATGGGCGTCGAGGCCACGCCGCGCGCCCAGCACATCCGCACGATCCTGTTCGAGCTGTCGCGCATCGCGAACGTCTCGCTGTTCCTCGGCGACCTCGGCGTGCAGCTCGGCGCCGTCACCCCGGTGTTCTTCGCCTTCCGCGACCGTGAGTACGTGCTGAACCTGATCGAGGCGGCGACGGGCGGCCGTTTCCACCCCAACTTCGACCGCATCGGCGGCCTGAAGGACGACCTGCCCGCCGGCTTCATCGACGAGACGCGCTCCGTCATGAAGAAGCTGCGCAACTTCTGCGACGAGATCGAGAACCTGCTCTTCGGGAACGAGATCTTCCAGTCCCGCACCCGGGGCATCGGTGTCATCCCGAAGGAGGTCGCACTCCAGTACGGCCTGAGCGGGGCGAACCTGCGCGCGAGCGGCGTGGACTGGGACCTGCGCCGTGACCAGAAGATCGCGATGGCGTGGGACAAGGTCGACTGGAAGGTCATCACCCACCCTGATGGCGACTCGTTCGCCCGTTGCTGGGTCCGCCTGCAGGAGGTGCGCGAGTCCACGCGGATCGTCGACCAACTGCTCGACACCATCCCGGGCGGACCCGTCATGGTGAAGGTCCCGAAGATCATCAAGGTGCCCGAGGGCGAGGCATGGGTCAGCACCGAGAACCCGCTCGGCGAGATGGGTTACTACGTGGTGTCGAAGAACGACCAGGGCCCGTTCCGCGTGAAGATTCGCAGCGCCTCGTTCAACAACATCTCCATCGTGCCGTGGGTGCTGAAGGGCGTGTACGTGCCCGACATCATCACCATCCTCGCCTCGCTCTATTTCATCCTCGGGGACATCGACCGCTGATGCACGCACTCCTCGCCTCTGACGTCCCGTACTGGGCCCAGTCGCTCCTGCGCGTGCTCGGGGGGCTGGTCGCGGTCCTGCTGCCCGCGGGCACCGTCGTCTACCTGTTCCTGTTCAAGATGATGTCGTTCATGCAGAGCCGCCTCGGCCCCATGGAGGCCGGGCCGTACGGCTCGCTGCAGCTCTTCGCCGAGGTCGGCAAGTGGCTGCAAAAGGAGGACATCCACCCGGCCCGTGCGGACAAGTTCCTCTTCAAGCTTGCCCCGCTCATCGTCCTCTCGAGCACGTTCCTGCTCGTTGCCGTCGTCCCTTTCGGGCCGGACGCGTGGTTCACCAACTTCGAGGCCGGCATCTTCTACGCGCTCGCGGTGTCGTCGGTGTCCGTGCTCGGCATCCTGATTGCCGGCTGGTCAAGCGCCAACAAGTACTCCCTGCTCGGCGGCCTGCGCGCCGCCGGCCAGCTGGTCGCCTACGAGCTGCCCATGGTGCTCGCCGTCATCGGTGTCGTTATCCAGGCGGGCACTATGAACCTGCAGCAGATAGTGGTCGCCCAGAACGCCGGCTCCATGTTCGGGTGGGACGGTCTCGGCAACCCGTACCTGCTCACGCAGTTTGTGGGCTTCGTGGTGTTCATGATCGCCGTGCAGGCCGAGCTCACCCAGACTCCGTTCGACATGCCAATCGCCGAGTCGGAGCTGGTGTCGGGCTACATGACCGAGTACTCGGGCTTCCGTTTCCTCATCTTCTTCATCGGCGAGTTCGCCACCGCCGGTGTCTTCTCCATGATCGCGGCCGTCCTCTTCCTCGGCGGGTGGGGCGTGCCGTTCGGCTGGTTCGGGTGGACGTCGCTCGGTGACATCGACAACTGGATGAATCTCGTCGGCCCGCTCATTCTCTTCACCAAGATGATCGTGCTCACGTTCCTCATCATGTGGGTCCGCTTCTCGTACCCGCGCTTCCGCGAGGACCAGCTGCAGGGCTTCGCATGGAAGGTCCTCATCCCTGTCTCTCTCGTCAACATCATGGTGACGGCGATCCTGAAGGTGGCGTTCTGATGGCCAAGCCCACGGTTCCCGGTCTGCTGAAGGGGCTCGGAGTCACCTTCGGCACCCTGATGCGCACCGCCACGGAGGGTGCCGCGACCGTGCAGTACCCGCACGAGAAGGAGGCACCGCCGGTCCGCGCCCGCGGCGTCATCGCACTGCACGAGGGCAACTGCACCTCCTGCATGCTGTGCGCCCGTTCCTGCCCGGACTGGTGCATCTACATCGAGGGCCACAAGGAGCTCGCCCCGCCGCGACGTGCCGGTGGTGCGCCGCGCAAGGTCAACAAGCTGGACCGGTTCGACATCGACTACGCGCTCTGCATGTACTGCGGCATCTGCGTGGAGGTGTGCCCGTTCGACGCGCTTTTCTGGAGCCCCGAGTACGAGTACTCCGAGCCCCGCATCGCCGACCTCCTCCACGACAAGTCGAAGCTCGGCGAGTGGATGGAGACGGTGCCCGAGGCCCCTGAGCTCGAGGCGGGCGCCGAGAAGAAGGGCAAGAAGTGATGCTGGCCGCCGACCTCCTGGTCGCCCAGAACGTGGGGTTCTACCTGATCGCGGCGGTCATGGTCGTCGGCGCTCTGCGCGTGGTGACCTCCAACAACGTCGTGCACGCGGCGCTGTGGCTCGTGGTCGTGCTCGCCGGTGCCGCCGCCCAGTACGTGCTCCTCGCCGCCGAGTTCGTGGCGATCACGCAGGTCCTCGTGTACATCGGCGCTGTGATGGTGCTGTTCCTCTTCGGCACGATGCTCACCCGCGCGCGCATCGGCGCCGAGAAGGACCTCAACAACAAGAACTGGGTGCTCGGGATCCCCGTCGCCGTCCTCATGCTGGCCACCATGGTCATCGCGCTGAACGACGGGTTCGGCAACGAACAGCTCCCCCTGGACGCCCCGCCGGTCGACACCAGGATCGTCTCCGACCAGATCTTCGGCCCGTACCTGCTGCCCTTCTGGGCGCTCTCGTTCGTGCTCCTCGCTGCCGTGATCGGCGCCATCGTCCTGGCCAGGAAGGACTGACCGTGCTGCTCAATCAGTTCCTCATCCTGGGCGCCGTCCTCTTCTCCATCGGCGTGTACGGCGTCATCGCCCGCCGCAACGCGGTCCTCGTGCTCATGTCGATCGAGCTCATCCTGAACTCGGTGAACATCAACCTCCTGGCGTTCTCGCTGCGCAGCGGCACCGCCGACGGCCACACGTTCGCCCTCTACGTCATCGCAGTCGCCGCGGCCGAGGTCGGCGTGGGTCTCGCGATGGTCCTGCTCATGTACCGCAACCGTCGCTCCATCGCACTCGACGAACTCGCAGAGATGAAGGGCTGACCGCATGCTCGCCGCCTCCTCCGAAGCCACGTCCGCCGTGCTCACCTCCGGGTTCTTCCTGGAGAACGCGTGGGTGATCCCCGTCATCCCGGCGGTCGCCTTCGCGCTCATCATCTTCCTCGGCAAGAAGATGCCGATGAAGGGCAGCGAGATCGGCATCCTTTCCATGGTCGCGTCCCTGGTGTTCTCCGGCGGGGCGATCATGCAGTGGATCGACCGCGTGAACGGCGCCGGCGAGGAGCAGTACGTGGCCCCGGTCGTGAAGACATGGACGTGGTGGCAGAGCGGCGGCATCGAGTTCGGCCTCGGCCAGCACGTCGACGGCCTCACCCTCGCCGTGCTCGGCGTGGTCGCGTTCATCTCCACCCTCGTGCAGATCTACTCGGTGGAGTACCTGCGCGGCGACCGCCGGTACACGCACTTCTTCGCCTCGCTCACCCTGTTCTCGGCGGGCATGATGAACATGGTCGTGGCCGAGAACAT
Organism: Actinomycetota bacterium; assembly: GCA_046091825.1. Classification (GTDB taxonomy): domain Bacteria; phylum Actinomycetota; class Acidimicrobiia; order Acidimicrobiales; family Ilumatobacteraceae; genus UBA2093. The sequence goes on from JBJTCK010000075.1 coordinate 30,404, forward strand.
GATCCAGCTCATCCTCGGCTGGGAGATCATGGGCCTGTGCTCGTTCATGCTCATCGGCCACTGGTGGGAGGAGGGCGCGAACAGCCGTGCCGCGCTGAAGGCGTTCTTCACCACCCGCACCGGTGACGTCGGCCTGCTGGCCGGCACCTCGATCCTCTTCTTCGCGGCAAACGACTGGACCCAGAAGACTCTCGGGGTCAGCGGCTTCTCCATCCGTGGTCTCTCGGCATGGGCGCTCTCGGGCGACCCCAGCCACGCGGCGATCCTGTGGGGCGCGGTCGCGCTGTTCGTCGCGGCCATCGGCAAGTCGGGCCAGTTCCCGCTGCACACCTGGCTGCCCGATGCCATGGCGGGCCCCACCCCGGTGTCCTCGCTGCTCCACTCCTCCACCATGGTGGTGGCCGGCGTGTTCCTGGTCGCCCGCCTGTACCCGGTGTTCTTCGAGGGCCTCGACATCCTCGGCAGCGGGGCCAACTTCATCGTCATCATCGGCGGCATCACGATCGTGATCGCGGCAGCACTCGCGTTCGTCCAGACGGACATCAAGAAGGTGCTCGCGTACTCCACGGTCAGCCAGCTGGGCTACATGATGATGGGACTCGGTGCCGGCGCGTGGTTGCCCGCGGTGTTCCACATCTTCACCCATGCGTTCTTCAAGGCGTGCCTGTTCCTCGGTGCCGGCTCGATCAGCCACAGCGCCTCGCACCACTCATTCGAGATGAAGAAGGACATGGGCGGCCTGCGCAGGTTCATGCCCGTCACGTTCGGCACGTGGGTGATCAGCACGCTCGCGCTGTGCGGTGTGTTCCCGTTCTCCGGTTTCTTCTCGAAGGACGAGATCATCGACAACGTCGGCCACAACGGCTACTCGCTGTTCATGTGGGTCGGCCTCGCCGGTGCCTTCCTGACGGCGGCGTACATGACCCGCGCCACCTACCTCACGTTCTTCGGCGAGCTCCGCGGCGCCGCAGCAGGCGAGCACAACGATGACCACGGTGACGACCATGCCCATGATGCTCACGGCCATGACGCGCACTCAGCTCATGGTGATGACCACGGCGCACACGACGGCCACGGTCACAGTGACGACCACGGCCATGACGCGCACGGCGCAGACCACGGGCCCCACGAGTCGCCCGCCCTCATCACCGTCCCGCTCGTCATCCTCGCGACGCTCGCCATCGGGTCTGGTCTGCTGAACGCCGTGCCGTTCGGCCACAGCTTCGAGAAGTTCACGAAGTGGGTCGAGCCCCGCGTGGAGGTCATCAGCCCCACCGGTCTCGCGACCGTCGTCGGCGGCCCGGGTTCGTCCCGTGTCGCGGCAGAGGAATCCTCCGGTGAGGGCGAGGGAGACGGCCACTCGGCCGAGGAAGGCCACCACGACTCGCCGTGCGGCACCGAGACCCCGAAGGACGGGATCTGCGTGGCGCCGCAGCTCAGCCACGCCAAGTTCAAGTGGTCGAAGGCCGCTCTCTCGATGTTCATCGTGCTGCTCGGCATGGTCACCAGCTGGGTGCTGTGCGTGCAGCTGTACGGGCGCAAGAACAAGGCGCTCGTGGGCCTCACGGAACGGAACGCGCTGCTCGGCAAGGGCTACCGGTTCCTCGCCAACAAGTACTACCTGGACGCCCTCTACGAGAACGTGATCGTCCGGGGCATCGCCCATCCCGTCGCCGCCGCGGCGTACTGGGCGAACCAGAAGGTCCTCGACGGCGCCGTCAACGGTGCCGGGAACACGACACGCAGGATGTCCGGGTGGGTCTACCGCAACCTGGACCAGCGCGTGGTGGACGGCACCGTCAACGCATCCGGTGAGGCCGCCCGCGGTCTCGGCGGGTTCCTGCGTCCCGTCCAGTCCGGAAAAGTCAATCAGTACGGGGCACTCCTGTTCGGCACCGCCGCCATCGGTGCTCTCGTACTCGTCATCATCAATACCTGAGGGAGCAAATCGGCATGGAAGTCCTGAGCGACCACAACTGGGTGCTGTCAGTCGGCACGTTCCTGCCGCTTGTCGGCGTTCTCATCATGCTCTTCGTGCCGAAGGGCGAGGAGGCGCTGAACAAGGCGGTGGGTCTCGGCACGGCAGTGGCGACACTCGCCGTGGGCATCTTCACCATGGTGCAGTTCGACTACGGCAAGGCCGGCGAGATGCAGTTCGTCGCCCAGCACGACTGGATCTCCGTCATCAAGTCCTCGTACTACATCGGGGTCGACGGCATCAGCCTGCCGCTCTACTTCCTCTCCATGGTCATCACGGTGCTCGTCATGATCTACTCATGGGACCACGTCCCGTCGCCGGGCAACCCCAAGGCGTTCTTCATCCTCATGCTCGTGCTGCAGACCGGCATGGCGGGCACCTTCATCGCCCGCGACCTGATCCTGTTCTTCGTCTTCTTCGAGCTGGTGCTCCTGCCGATGTACTTCATGATCGGCGTCTGGGGCGGCGAGAACCGTCAGTACGCATCACTCAAGTTCTTCCTGTACACGATGTTCGGCTCGGCGCTCATGCTCGTCGCCTTCCTCGCGCTCTTCTTCAAGACCGGTGCGGAGTCGTTCTCGATCCCGTACCTGGTGGAGAACGGCGGGGCCATCGCCAAGAACATCCAGGTCTGGATCTTCGCCGGCATGTTCGTTGGGTTCGCGGTGAAGGTGCCGATGTTCCCGTTCCACACCTGGCTGCCCGACGCCCACACGCAGGCCCCCACGCAGGGCTCGGTCATCCTGGCCGCCATCCTGCTGAAGCTCGGCACGTACGGCTTCGTGCGCATCGCCATCCCGATCCTTCCCGATGCGGCGAGGGAGTGGGCACCGTGGATCGGCCTGCTGTCGGTCATCGGCATCATCTACGGTGCTCTCGGTTGCCTCGCCCAGACCGACATGAAGCGGCTCATCGCCTTCTCCTCGGTCGCGCACATGGGCTTCGTGATGCTCGGCATCTCCACGCTCACCCCGTTCGGCCTCAACGCGGCCATGTTCGGGATGGTCGCGCACGGCCTCATCACAGGCATGCTCTTCTTCGTCGCCGGGTCGGTGAAGGAGCGCTACCACACCCTCGAGATCAAGCGGCTCTCGGGCATGCTGAAGCAGATGCCGCGCCTCGGCTGGATCCTCGGGTTCTGCGCCATGGCATCCCTCGGTCTGCCCGGCCTGGCCGGGTTCTGGGGCGAGTTCCCCGCGATCCTCTCGGCATACCAGCCGGCCAAGGGCCTGCCCGTCGAGACCTTCCGCACCTTCATGGTCGTCGCGGCGCTCGGCACGGTGCTGGCGGCGGGCTACCTGCTGTGGCTCTACCAGCGCACGGCGTTCGGCGAGCCGACGGCCGAGTTCGCGCCGGGCCACGGCCACGACGAGGACATCCACGACGTGAACACATTCGAGTGGATTGCATGGACGCCGCTCCTCGTGGCGATCGTTGTGTTCGGCGTCTACCCGCAGCTCATGTTCAAGGTGCTCGACCCCGCGGTCAACGTGACCCTGAAGGCGTTCGGGGGCTGATCACGTGCTGAACGCACTCGTCGCCGCCGACTGGACGGCACCCGTCGTCGACTACCACGCAATCGCGCCCGAGATTGTCCTCGCGGGCGGTCTGGTGCTGCTCCTGCTGCTCGACCTGTTCCTGAGCGACGCGAAGAAGTGGGTCCTCACGCCGGTGGCCAGCTTCACGCTTCTCGGTGCGTTCATCCCCGTCCTCACCGTTGCCCTCGGCACGGACGGCGCAAGGTCCATGTTCGACGGCCGCTACGTGGTCGACGACTTCAGCCTGGTGCTGAAGGCCCTCTTCCTTCTTGCCGGCTATGTGGTCGTGCTCATCTCCGCCGACCACATCCGTGAGGGCAACTACTACGAGGGCGAGTACTGGTTCCTGCTCCTCACCAGCATCCTCGGCATGGTGATGATGGCGAGCAGCAGGGACCTCGTGTCGATCTTCGTCTCCCTCGAGTTCCTCTCGATCCCCGCCTACATGCTGGCTGCGTGGAAGAAGCGCGACCCGAAGAGCAACGAGGCCGGCATCAAGTACTACCTGCTCGGCGTGTTCGCCTCCGCGGTGATGCTCTACGGCATGTCGCTGCTGTACGGCATCGCAGGGTCCACCAGGCTCGTCGACATCGGCTCTGCGCTGGGGGAGAACCTCACCTCCATCCGCGCCCTCGCGGTCCTCTTCGTGGTCATTGGCTTTGCCTTCAAGGTCTCTGCCGTTCCGTTCCACACCTGGGCGCCCGACACGTACGAGGGTGCGCCGACCCCGGTGACGGCCTTCCTCTCGGTGGCCTCCAAGGCCGCCGGATTCGTCGCGCTCGTCACCGTCGTGTTCGTGGGGTTCCCCGGCAGCCACGAGGTGTGGCAGCCGGTGTTCTGGATCCTCTCCGCGCTCACCATGACGGTCGGCAACGTGATGGCACTGCGCCAGTCGAACATCGTGCGTATGCTCGCCTACTCGTCGGTTGCCCAGGGCGGCTTCATCCTGATGCCCCTGGCGGTGGCCGGCATCGAGGGCGTCCAGCAGGCCGCCCTCCGGTCCGTCGTCACGTACCTCCTGCTGTACGCGGCCACCAACCTCGGCGTCTTCGGGATCATCATCGCCGTCGCCCGCAAAACGCGCAGCGGCGAGATCTCCAGCTACGGCGGTCTGTTCGGTTATGCACCAGGTCTCGCCGTCCTCATGACGATCTTCATGGCATCGCTCGCGGGCATCCCGCCCCTCGGGGGCTGGTTCGGCAAGTTCACTGCGTTCCAGGCACTCATCTCCGCCGGCACCAACTGGAGCTACGCGCTCGCCGTCGTCGGTGCCGTCAACTCGGTGGTCGCCTTCGGGTACTACGGCAGCGTCCTCCGCGAGATGTGGATGAAGCCCGCACCGCACGGTGACACGGCGCCGGTGACGGTGCCCTCCGCGATCGGGGTCGCCCTCGCGATCACCGGCGGGGCCACCCTCGTGCTCGGTGTCCTGCCCGGGCTCGTCCTCCACTTCGGTGACCTCGCCGGTCTCACGGGTGCCCTCGGCGGCTGACGAACTGCGCGCCGCGATCGCTGCGGCCGGCGGTGAGATTCCGTTCTCCCGCTTCATAGAGATCGCCCTCTACGGCGGGCACGGTTTCTACGTGTCCGGCGGCAGCGCGGGTCGCCGTGGTGACTTCATCACGTCGCCCGAGGTCGGCCCGCTGTTCGGTGCGGTGCTCGCCAACTGGATGGACGCCGAGTGGGAGCGTCTCGGTTGCCCCGATGGTTTCACAGTCGTGGAGGCAGGAGCCGGGCCCGGCACGCTCGCCCGCTCGGTCCTCGCAGCCAAGCCGCGATGCGCAGCCGAGCTCCGGTACGTGGCAGTGGAGGTCTCCGCGGCGCAGCGCGACCGGCACCCGGAGGGCGTCGAGTCCGTCGCCGAGATGCCACGGCACGTCGAGAACGGTGTGATCATCGCGAACGAACTGCTCGACAACCTCCCGTTCTCGTTGTGGGTGCACGACGGCTCCTGGCGCGAGGCGCACGTGACGGCCTCGGGCGACGGCTTCTCCGAGGTACTGCGTGCCGGCGAGCCGCCGTTCCCACTGAAACCTGGTGCACCGCACGGTGCGCGCGCCCCGGTGCAGACTGCGGCCGCTGACTGGCTGCGCGGTGCACTCGGGTCACTCCACCGTGGGTCGGTGCTGGTGCTCGACTACTGCACGGCGCGCACGGTGGAGGCTGCTGCAATGCCGTGGCGGGAGTGGCTGCGCACCTATGCCGGGCACGTGCGCGGGGGTCACTACCTGGGGAACCCCGGCACCCAGGACATCACGGCCCAGGTGATGGTCGATCAGTTGGCAGCCGTGAGGGAGCCCGATGCGGTGCGCAGCCAGTCGCAGTTCCTGCAGCGGTGGGGAATCGACGACCTCGTGGCCGAGGGCGTGCGGGTGTGGCGCGAGAACGCCGCGGCACCCACGCTTGCCGCAATGAGGATGCGCAGCCGCGTCAGCGAATCGGAGGCGCTCCTGGACCCCGCGGGGCTCGGTGCCTTCACCGCGCTCGAGTGGCACATCGGCTGAGTCGTCCCGGTCAGGCCGCGGTGTCCGGCCGGCTCGTCAGCCATGCCCCGCAGATCACCACGAGCATGCCTGCCACTGCCAGGACCGTGACCTTCTCGTCGCGGAAGACGACGCCGAGGACGGTGGCCACGACCGGCGTGAAGAACACCCCTATGACCCCGCGCACCGCCCCGGCACGCACCATCAGCATCCCGTAGAGCACGTAGGCGAGACCGGTGCCGAGCGCACCCAGCACGAGCAGTGCGAGGAGGGCCGACCATGCGAACTCGCTGTCCGCGAACGCAGGCAGGCCGAGCGGCAGCGAGAAGAGCAGGGCGAAGATCTCCTGCCACAGCAGCACCGCGAGAGTCCCGTGCCTCATCTGCATCTCGCGGGAGAGGATGCTCGTGAACGCATAGCAGCAGGTGGCAAAGAGAAGAGAGAGCACCCCGTGCACGGAGGCACCCTTGCCGTCGCCCACTGAGCCGAATGAGATGAGTGCGATGCCGACGAACCCGATGAGCACGGCCCCCACGCGCTTGCGTGACGGTCTCGTCCGCGTGAGGAGAGCGGCGGCGAGCACCGTGGTGACGGGGATCGAGCCGTTGATCATCCCGGTGACGGAGGACGAGACGGTCTTCTCCGCCAGCGGGTACAGGTAGAAGGGCACGGTCATGGCGACGAACCCGAGCAGGGCGACGCGCCCCAGGTCGCGTCCGGGGATTCGCCTGCGCGCGGCAGGAAAGCACGCAAGGGCGAGCGCGCCGAACGCCAGCCGTGCCACGGGGACCACCCCGGTGGCGACATGGTCAATCGCGATCGCGATGAAGAGGAACGAGGCCCCCCACGTGAGGGCGGCCCCTGCCGTCATGGCCCACTCGGCGGGCCCGAAACCGTGCTGGGTGTCCCTCCCGAGATGAGTTCTGTCCACGGCTGACCAGTCTTGCCGTTCGCCCAGTCCGTCCGGCGGTCTGTTTCGTTATTCTCGGCGGTACCGACGAGGGGGTGCGCGGCATGGCCGAGAATCACGATGCAATCGACGACCTGATGGTGGAGCAGAGGAGGTTCCCCCCGTCGGAGGCGTTCAAGAAGGACGCGCTCGTCGTCGGCACGCACCTCTACGATGAGGCGAACGAGGACTACCAGGGTTTCTGGGCCCGTCAGGCCGCCGAACTTGTGGAGTGGTCGAAGCCGTGGCAGGTCATCTGTGAGTGGGACCTGCCCTTCAGCAAGTGGTTCACGGGCGGGGAACTCAATGTGTCGTGGAACTGCCTGGACCGCCACGTCCTCGCGGGCAAGGGGGACAAGGTCGCATTCCACTGCGAGGGCGAGCCGGGTGACACCCGCACCGTCACGTACGCAGAGCTCCTTGCCGAGGTGCAGAAGTTCGCGAACGTGCTCAAGGGGCTGGGTGTCGACAAGGGCGACCGGATCAACATCTACCTGCCGATGATCCCCGAGGCCGCCGTGGCGATGCTGGCCTGTGCGCGCATTGGCGCCGCGCATTCGGTGGTGTTCGGGGGGTTCTCGTCGCAGGCGCTCGCGGACCGCATCAATGACGCCGAAGCGAAGGTGCTCATCACCGCCGACGGCGGCTGGCGCCGCGGCGAGGTGTTCCCGCTGAAGAAGCAGGCGGACGAGTCACTGCTGTCCACGCCTTCTATCGAGAGCGTGGTTGTTGTGCGGCGTGGCGGGAACGACGTCGACATGCTGGAGGGCCGTGACCACTGGTACCACGACCTGATGGCCACGGCCGACCCGGTGTGCCCGGCCCAGCCGATGGATGCCGCGCAACTCCTCTTCGTGCTGTACACGTCCGGTACGTCCGGGTTGCCGTAGGGCATCATGCACACGACCGGCGGCTACCTCACGCACGTGACGTACACGCACAAGTACGTGTTCGACCTCCATCCCGAGACCGACATCTACTGGTGCACCGCCGACGTGGGCTGGATCACCGGGCACAGCTACATCGTGTCCGGGCCGCTCTCGAACGGCGCCACGCAGGTGATGTACGAGGGGGTGCCCAACTTCCCGGGCAACGACCGCATGTGGTCGATCATCGAGAAGTACGGAGTGACGATCTTCTACACGGCACCCACCGCCATCCGCACGTTCATGAAGTGGGGAGTGGAGGAGCCGGCGAAGCACGACCTCTCCTCTCTGCGCCTGCTCGGCAGCGTGGGCGAGCCGATCAACCCTGAGGCCTGGATGTGGTACTCGGAGAACATCGGCCGCAACAACTGCCCCATCGTGGACACGTGGTGGCAGACGGAGACCGGCGGGATCATGATCTCCCCGTTGCCGGGTGCCACCACGACCAAGCCGGGGTCCGCAACGTTTCCCCTGCCCGGTGTGAACGCCGAACTGGTTGACGACGCGGGCAAGCAGGTCACGAAGGGCGGCGGTTACCTCACGCTCACCACGCCGTGGCCTGGCATGCTGCGCGGCATCTGGAAGGACCCCGAGCGCTACAAAGACGCGTACTGGAGCCGTTTCGAGGGCCGTTACTTCGCCGGTGACGGCGCCAAGCTGGACGACGACGGTTACCTGTGGCTGCTCGGCCGTGTCGATGACGTGATGAACGTGTCGGGCCACCGCATCTCCACCACGGAGGTGGAGTCCGCGCTCGTGTCGCACCCTTCCGTTGCAGAGGCCGCGGTGGTCGGCGCGAACGATGCCACCACCGGCCAGGCGATCATTGCCTATGTCACGCTCGTCGGCGGCATGGAGGTGGACGAGCAGGTGCTGCGCAACCACGTGGCCACCGAGATCGGTGCGATCGCGAAGCCGAAGACCGTTTACTTCACGCCCGAGCTGCCGAAGACCCGCAGCGGCAAGATCATGCGCCGGCTGCTGCGCGACGTGGCGGAGGGCCGCAATCTCGGTGACACCACGACCCTGGCCGATGCGAGCGTGGTGAGCGAACTGCAGAAGCGCGCCGCCGAGGCACCGTCCGAGGACTGATGCGACGCCTCGCGGGGGTGGCACTCCTCGTCGTGCTCGCAGCGTGCGGCAACGGCCGTTCGACCTCCGCGATCGATCCGCAGGACACGTCCGTTGCCCTCGAGCCCGGGCCCTGTGCACCAACGCCTGACTTTCCCTTCGGCGGCCTGGCCGGGGTGAAGAAGGACGGGTCGGTGACGGTGTTCCGCAGGGGTGGCGCCTTCAACCAGTTCACTGTGCCCTCACTCGGTGACGACCCGGCGAACCCGCCGACCGAGGGGGACGGTTCGTTCGTGGAGACCGTCGCCGTGGTGCCGACGGAGTCGTGCGGGTTCTTCGTCGCACTGTGCTGCGAGCCGGTGAGCGGCCTCACCAAGTGGTTCGCCACACCTGACTCGGAGCCGGTGGACCTGTACGGGCGCCTGCCCGCGGTGAGCCCGGACGGCACGCGCGTGGCACTGGCCGGCTACGACGTGCTGACCGTGAGACCGCTGGAGGACCCGACGGTTGAGGGGACGACTGTCGGGCTCCCCGGTGGCGGGTCTGCTGTCGTGCTGGACCTGATGTGGCTGGACAACGACCGTGTCGCACTGCTCGTGAACACCGCCGGTGAGATCCTGCTGCATGAGGCCGTGGTGTCGGAGGGAACGATGCGCCCGGGCCGGAGACTGGCAGCAGGTTCGTCGGGGGTGAGTGCACTTCTCATCGGTCTCCAGGACGGGAGACTGCTGGTCAACGAACGGTCGGAAGCAGCACTGCTGACCGAATCGTTCGACCCAACGACCCTCGAGTCACTGGCGTCCGAGCCGGGCGACCCGGAGGGGCCGTATCTCCGGCGCTCCGGCTCGAGGACGGTGATGATCTCGCGTGAGGGAGTCCTGTCGGCGTGGGTGGAGGGCGACACGGACCCGACCCCGCTGGGGTCGGATTACTGGTGGGCAGGCTGACCTCCTCGCCATCCGTGCTGTCGTGGAGGGGCAGGACCTCTAGAGAACCGAGACGATCAACGCGACACACAGTGTCGTGAGCACCCCGACGATCCACTTGGTCTGGTTGCGCAACTCCGAGGTGACAAGGGCAGTGACATCAGTGCGCAGCTGCGCGATCTCCACGCGCACGTCACTGATGTCCTGTTTGAATTCGGCCCTGAGTTCGGCCATGTCTTGTTTCAGTTCGACCCGGAGGTTGTTGATGTCCTGTTTGAATTCGGCCCTGAGTTCGGCCATGTCTTGCTTGAGTTCGACCCGGAGATTGTTGATGTCCTGTTTGAGGTCGACCCTCAGCCCTGCAGTCTCTTCCCGCAGCTCCGCGCGCGAACCGCTTGTGGCCGCCTCCAGGTGATGCACCCGAACCACGTCGTCCCAGTCACGCGGTGCCGCAAGTTCCATGAACGTGTTGGCGGCACCCGGCCCGATGATGCCGCGCATCGCCTGGTGCAGCTCGAGTCTCTCCGGTTCGGTCACCATGGTCATCCGTTGCCTTTCCCTCGGGAACTGCAGGCAATGTGTGGCGCCCTGAGGGCCTCCGGGAACTAGTCGCGAAAGTTCTCGAACTGCAGCGGCAGCCCGAGGTCGGCGCCCTTCAGCAGGGCCATCACGGCCTGCAGGTCGTCTCGCTTCTTGGAGGTCACCCGGACCTGGTCGCCCTGGGTCTGGCTGGAGACGCCCTTCGGGCCCTTCTCCTTGATCAGCTTGTTGATCTCCTTGGCCTTGTCGCTGGTGATGCCCACCTTGATGGTCACCACCTGGCGGACCGTGTCACCGGAGGCCTGCTCGAACTTGCCCCAGTCGATCCCCTTCAGGGACAGGCCGCGCTTCACGAACTTCTCCTCCAGCAGCACCCGGACGGCCCGGGCCTTCTCTTCGCTGATCGTGCGGATGGTGATGACCAGCTCGTTCTGCTCGATGGAGGAGTTGGTGCCCTTGAAGTCGAACCTCTGGCTCATCTCGCGCTCGGCCTGGTCCACCGCGTTGCGCAGTTCCTGGCGGTCCACCTCGGAGACGACATCGAATGAAGGCATGGGGCAGAAGGCTAACTGCGCCGATAACATTGGCGATTCCATAGGGGTCGGTGCCCGAGCGGCCAAAGGGAGCAGACTGTAAATCTGCCGGCACTGCCTACGGAGGTTCGAATCCTCCCCGGCCCACCACGGAGAAATCCGTGAGCTATCAGGCGAACAGCCAGACAGCCCAACCCGTATTCGACCCCGCCGGACCCCGTGTCCGACGGGGTCGAGTATTTCCGGGGCAGTGCCCAAGCCGGAAGGTGACGTCGCGCCGCCCGCCCCGGCGCCTGAACGGACCCGGCCGGGGCGCTCGTGGAGGAGGATCTGCATGAGGGCCACATCCAGCCACTTGTTGAACTTGCGCCCGACCTCCCGCTCGATCCCGACCTCCCGGAAGCCCATCGCGGCATGGAGCGCCACCGAGGCGGATGAC
>JBJTCK010000076.1:0-12506 GCA_046091825.1 Actinomycetota bacterium
CCACGCGACCCCCCGGTCCTCCAGGTCGACCCGACGCAGGAAGCTGGGGATCACCTTGCGGAGCTCGAGGAGCATCATGTCGGCGTAGTGGCGGGCCTCAGGGAGGGGGTGGGCCCTCATCCGCAGGAGGAGGTTCTCGAACGCCTGCCCGCTGCCGTAGATGCCGACGTTGGACAGGGACGCTGCCGGGAGGGCACCGCGCACTGCGTCGAGTGCCTTCGCCCTCGTGGCCTGGCGCCACACGAAATCGCTGTCACCCTTCTCCTTCGGCACTGTTGCCCGGACGTGGTCGGTGACCGCACCCGCCATCTTGCTGTAGGTGTCGAACATCCGGTCCATCTCGCCCACGTACCGTGTGCCGTGGCGCCCGGCCACGATGTCCGGGTCCCGGTAGTAGCGGTACCGCCCGCCGAGACGCTCGTCGTAGGCGATGTAGCGCGTGCTCTGCTCCAGGTAGCTCATCAGGCGGCCCCACTCGAGGATCTTCGTGAGGATGTTCGACGACTGCTCACACGCCAGATGGACGCCGCCGAGCTGTGCCACCGAGTCGTCCCCGTATTCGAAGAACACCTTCTCGTAGAGCGCCTCCGCCCGGTCCAGGCCGATGGTGGCGTCGACAGCCTCGTCCCCCCCGACCTCGAGGTCCCCGAGGAACTCGTCGAGGAACAGACGGCGGAGGCTCTTCGAGGAACGGCTGTACCGCGCGAAGAGAGCGCCCTTCACTACCTCGGGGAGGTTGACGAGGGCGAAGACCGGCAGGTCCAGGTTGGTGAAGTAGTGCCGCAGGACGGAGGACTCCTCGGGGGTGAAATCCTCTGGCACGTACACCGTCACAGGCGCCCATGCTAGGAGTCGGCGGACTGGCGGTTCGGGATACCGACTAGAGGACGTCCCTGTCCGGGTTGGTCCTGTCGAAGTCCGCCTTTATGTCGTCGCGCATCCCTTCCGAGAGCCAGAAATCGACGGCGGTGAGGGCCATGCTGATGGCCCCGTCCACGACCGCAGCGTCGGCGGCGGCGGATACGGCGCACGCCGCGAACGCCTCCGTGTGGATGGCGGTCCCCGGCGGTGCGCACGAGATCATCGGGTGGATGGACGGCACGAGATGACTGATGTTGCCCATGTCGGTGCTGCCGACCACGCGCCTGCCGGACACGCGGGGATCGCTCACCGTCCGTCCGGTGACGGCCGCGTTCGCGGCATAAGCAGCGCTGAGGTGCGGGTTCGTCACCATGTCCGCGTACATCGGGCCGGCCCACTCGTGGTCCATGGTGCACCCGCACGCGTGTGCACCGGCTGCGAGCGCGGCGAGGACGCGTTCCTTCAGTTCTGCCAGGCTGGTGACGTCGTCCGACCGCACGTACCACTCCATCGCCGACTGACGCGGGACGATGTTCGGCTTCTCGCCGGCCTCGGTGAAGATCCCGTGGACGCGCTCCGTGGGGAGGATGTGCTGCCTGAGGGCGGCCACTCCCATGTACCCGAGAACCGCCGCGTCGAGGGCGTTCCGGCCCACGTGGGGGGCGGCAGCGGCGTGCGACTCGCGCCCGTGGTAGCGCACGTGCAGTTGCTGGAGGGCAATGGCGTCGATCGTGGTCAGGTCGGCATCGGCCGAATGCACCATCATCGCCACGTCGACTCCCTCGAGGGCGCCGTTCCGCGCCATGACGATCTTGCCTCCGCCGCCCTCCTCTGCAGGCGTGCCGAGGTACCGGACCCTCCCGCCGCACGCGTCCGCGACGGCGGCGAGTGCGGCAGCCGCACCGAGCCCTGCCGCCGCGATCACGTTGTGGCCGCACCCGTGGCCGATGCCGGGGAGTGCGTCGTACTCGGACATCACGCACACGGTCGGTCCCGCGCCGGCATCACCGGCGAACCCCGTGACAGAACCGTGTGCTCCCGGTTCGACCGGGAGGCCGAGACTGCCGGAGGTGCGCACGAGCAGGTCGCACGCGAAGTGCTCCTCGAAGTTCAGTTCCGGGTGTGCATGGATGGCACGGCTCGTCTCCACGAGCACTGGCGCGATCCGCATCACGTGCGACCGGACCTGCTCCTTGATCGCCTGCACATCCTTGCTGCCGAGATCAGTCATGGGAGCCTCCCCTCGTGGCCTCTCCATACGCTACGCCCCTCATGCCAGGACCTCTGCGTGGTCGGGGAGGACGCGGACACTGACGGATGCCCACCTGCCCCAGTCACGGCCGTCCACGAGGAGCCGCCGACGGGACGTGTTCCCCGCGGCGAAGGCATCTCCTCTCGTCACGGCGATGGCGGGATGCGGCACGTGCGTCCCGAGCACCGCACGCCTCCTGGCCTCGAGGCGCTGGCGGAGGCCGACACCCCCCGGGATGGAGAGCACGTGCAGGAACCCGTCGTTCGGGTGGGCCCTGGGGGCGATGTCGAGGCCTGACCATCGCCCATTGGCGGACACCACGAAGAACTCGCCACGGGTCCACCTGCCGATGACGACCTCCGATGCCGCCACCACCGTGGCCTCGTGGCCTTCCATCAAGACCGACACCTCCAGTGCGTCGACTGTGAACCTCGTGCATGGATCTCCTGCGGATCCCGGAACCGGGCTGCCGAGCGAGGCGTGGAGGTTCCCGCCCCGCAGCAGGGGCACGGACCCGAGCAGCCAGGCGGAGGCAATCTGCGCGTCGTTCGATGCGGTCACAACGCCCGCCGGGACTGTGTCCGCGGCGCCCCACTCCTCGCCCTTGCGGATCGTCACGGTGCACTCTCCCCTGCCGCGGCCGCCACGACACTGCGGTTGACAGCACGGGCCGCCGCCGCGGCAGTCGCCCGCAATTCGTCACCCGGGGAGACGGTCTCGATCTGCCTGAGGAGGTCGATGATCTGGCGCATCGACCGCACGAAGTCACCGGGCGTGAGCTCGGGGTCGAGCACGTCGGACAGCGGGCTCCCCGTGGCCCAGCGCATCGCGTCCATCGCCAGGCCGGCATGCGGGCTGCGGTGCATCTGTATCCCGCGCTCACGCTGCATGGCGTTCAGCCGCGTGCTCGTCTTCTCCATCCGCTTGAACCTGTTGCGCACGGTGTCGTTCGGCCAGCGGACGTGACCGGAGTCCCCTCCCCTCGGCTCGAACACCAGGCACGACACGCACGCGACGAGGTCAGGGACGGACAGTTTCTCGAGAATCCCTCCTGTGATGACCTCGGTGACCATGAGGTCACTCTCGTGGAAGACGCCCGCGAGGACGTGCCCCTTGTCCGTGAGCGACCATCCCTCCACGTACCCGAGCTCGGCGAGGAGCTCCACCACATCCATGAACCTCTTGTTCACGGAGCCCGCCCGCGCGGAGGGGAGCTGCTCGAGCTGCTCGATCTCCTTGCGCAGTCGCCTCAGGCTGCGGGATGAGTCGACGACATCGCGCCTGGGCCGGCCTGACCTGCCCACCCGGGGCGTCGTGACGTCCTCGTCGATGCGTGCCTTGACGAGCCGGGCCACTGCCTCGCGCACAAACTCGGCGGTCGCCGGCTCGAACGGCACCGGCAGGACGATGCTTCCGCCCTTCACCGGGACCGAGAGGAGGTCCCGGGCCGTGACGTCGATCTGCTTGCGGGACGGTGTGAGGACCGTGAGTCTCATGCCGGAGCGGCGCGCGGCCGCGCTGATCACGACACCGCGCCCCCTCAGGTTCGAGGCATCGAACACGACCACATCCCCCGGACGCAGCGAGCGGAGCGCGATCTCGGCCTCCACGTCACCGACCGACTCCTCCCCGGCCCCGAGGAAGGACTCGGTGAGCTCCGGTTGCGTCATCTCGAGCCGCGCGAGCTCGCGGCGCTTCCGTTCCAGCACCGCCTCCGAGGTGACGACGTCACGGTCTGACTGGAACTGGGCGAACGAGAGGTTGAGGAAGTGGGTGGCGGCCTCGCGTGAGTGACGGCGGATCATGTTCACTGCCATGTTGAACGTGGGCCGGAACGCCGAAGACAGCCGGAACGACCTGCTGAGTGCCAGGCCCGCGGTCTGGTCGAAGGTGACGAACGGGTTCCACAGGGTCACCGCATGCCCGATGCGGTCCAGTCCCCGCCGGCCGGCCCGGCCCGTGAGTTGCGTGTACTCGGATGCTCGCAGGAGCACGTGGTGCTCGCCGGTGTACTTGGTGAGTTTCTCGATGACCACCGCACGAGCCGGCATGTTGATGCCCACCGCCAGCGTCTCTGTGGCGAACACGACCTTCACGAGACCCCGGACGAAGCACTCCTCCACTGCCTCCTTGAACATGGGGATCATCCCGGCGTGGTGGCAGGCGATGCCGCTCCCGACCCTGTCGAGGAACTCCTCGTAGCCGAGGGCCCGCCTGTCCGATGCCGTGAGCGAATCCATGTGCCTCTCGACGATCGCGACGATCTCGTCCTCCTCCTCGCGTGTCGTCAGCACGATCCCGGCTGACATGCACGACTTGACGGCGTCCTCGCACTGGGCCCGGCTGAAGATGAAGATGATGGCGGGGAGCATGTCGCTGTTTTCGAGCAGCTCGACGGTCTCGGGCCTTGTCGGTGTCGCGAAGCGGCGCCTCGGCCGCTTACCGCCCTGTCCCCTCGGCGGCAACGACCGCGCGGTGGCGAGTATCCGCTCCAGGTTGCGGTTCGGCTCCCCGTTGACGATGGTGTCATGCATCTGGACCCTGCCGTTCGCGGAGTCGTACAGGGCGTGGTGCGTCAGCAGTTCCACCGGGCGGCGGGACTCCGTGACGACCTGGGTGTGGCCGCGCACGGTGGTGCGCCACTCGCCCACCTCGTCGGCGTTCGACACTGTCGCGGACAGGCACACGAGCTGGACGTGCGGGTCGAGTTGGATGATGACCTCCTCCCAGACCGGCCCTCGGTACGCGTCCTGGAGGAAGTGCACCTCGTCGAGGATGACGGCGCCGAGGCGCTCGAGGCGTGAGGAGGACGCGTAGATCATGTTCCTCAGGACCTCGGTGGTCATCACGACGACGTCAGCCTCTGCATTCACCGCGTTGTCGCCCGTGACGAGGCCCACCCGCTGGGCGCCGTGGATGGCGCACAGGTCGCGGTACTTCTGGTTGCTCAGCGCCTTGATCGGGGCCGTGTAAAAGGCCCTCTGGCCTCTCGACAGCGCCCTGTGGACGGCGTACTCGGCGATGAGCGTCTTGCCCGATCCTGTCGGTGCGGCGACGAGCACTGAGGAGTCGTTGTCCAGTGCGTCCATCGCCTCCGTCTGGAAACGGTCAGGCGAGTACGGCAGGGACGCCGTGAAGGAGTCACGCCCCGCGCTCACGCTGCCGGGCGTCTCCGCACGAGGAGCCACCCGATGAGGACCGCGAGCATGTACAGGACGGTAAGGGGCGGTGCCAACACGAGGAGGCTGACCGGGCTCCCGTCCGGGGTAATGACGGCCGAGACCACGAAGATGGACAGGACCGCGTACCTCCACTGCCGGAGCAGCGTCTGGGGCCGCACGACACCGACCAGCTGGAGGAAGACGATGAGCACCGGGCTGAGGAATCCGACCCCGAACGACAGCATCATGAGGACGACGAGGTTCATGTACTTCGTCACCTGGAACGCCTGGTTCACGTCCTCGCCCGCCCACGTGATGAGGAACTCGAGCGTGCGATCGAGGGTCCAGTACGCGAGGACGCATCCCACCGCGAAGAGCACCATCGAGGACAGGATGAACGGGACGGCGTAACGCTTCTCGCGCTTCTCGAGCGCGGGGACGATGAAGCGCCACACCTGCCACAGGATCACGGGAAGTGCCAGGACGATCCCGCCGTAGGCGGAGATCCTGACGCGGGCGCTGAAGCCGTCGAGGGGTCCCAGCGAGTACAGGCTCCCGTCGCACCCGAAGGCCGGGTTCGCCGCGCACAGGTTCACGTACGGCCTGGTGAGAAGGTTCTTCATCGGGTCGTACCACACGAGCAGACCGGTCATGCCGGCTGCGACAGCAAGGATGCTGCGGATGATGCGCGAGCGCAGTTCGCGGAGATGGTCTATGACGGTCATCCCGCCCGTGGTGTCAGCCATCCGAGTGGTTCTCCGGCGCGGCCTCGGGCGGGAGCACGGCCTGCTCTCCCCTCATGGGAGGGGACGGGTCAGTGTCGACCTCCCCGAACGCGGTCTTCTTGATCCCCTCGGCGGTCTGCTTGATCTCCTTCAGGGGCTCCTCGAACCCGGACTTCATCTCCTGCTCGAACCCCCGTGCCATCCGTCGGAGCTCTCCGTACGTCTTCCCGACGGTCCGCAGGACGGATGGCAGCCTCTCGGGGCCGAGGACGATGAGCCCGGCAATCAGAAGGAAGACCATCTCTCCGCCGCCCAGGTTGAACACGGCATCAGCATAGGAGCCGCGACCTAGCATGACCCCGTGCAGCAACGGCTCCCCTCCCTGCGCGCGGTGCCGGTCGCGTTCGGGCACAGAGGCGCGAGTGCTCATGCCTCGGAGAACACCCTCGCCGCGTTCTCCCTGGCGTTGAGGCTCGGTGCGAACGGTCTGGAGTCTGATGCCTGGTTGACCGCGGACGGAGCGGTCGTCCTCGATCATGACGGAGTCGTGCGCAGACGCCTCCGCAACGTCCCCGTGTCTTCTGTCCGCCGTGACGAACTACCCGCGCATGTCCCGTCGATCGACGACCTGTTCGAGGAGTGCGGGACGAACTACCACCTCAGTCTCGACATCAAGGACCCGTCTGCCGCGGCATCACTCGGTGCCGCGGTGTCGAGGCACGCGTTCGACGTGGAGAACCTGTGGCTCTGCAGCCCCTCGGTCGAGGTGCTCGAGTCGTGCGGTGGGTCGGTCCCGGGCGCCCACCTCGTCCACTCCACACGGGTCTCGAGACTGGGGACGAGTCTCGAGCTCCACTGTGCGCGTCTGGCCGGGACGGGTGTCGACACTGTGAACCTCCACCACTCGGAGTGGACGGGCGGCCAGGCGGTTCTGTGCCACCGCTTCGGTCTCAATGCGTTCGGCTGGGATCTCCAGCACGAGGAGCCCATGACCAATGCTCTCCGGATGGGCCTCGACGGTGTCTACAGCGACAGGGTCGACATGATGGTGGAGGCGTACGGGCGCGAGGTCGGCCGGCCTGCCCTGCCCGTCACAGCCCCCTGATGCTCCCGAGCGGCCAGACGACCGCGAATGCGCGGCCGATGACGAGCGACTCGGGGATCGAGCCGAAGGACCGGCTGTCGAACGATTCCGGGCGGTTGTCACCCATCACGAAGACGTGCCCCTCGGGGATCGTGATGCGGCGCATCGACATGACACGGCATCGCGTGGCCGGGTCCGGGTTCGATGTGTCGCTCTCGGGCAGGTAGTCCTCGGGGAGCCTGGCGCCGTCGATGTACACGCCGCAGTCCCTGATCTCGATCGCCTCGCCCGCGAGTCCCACGACACGCTTGATGAGGTCGTCATGGTTGACCGTGTTCCCGTTCATCGTCACGCGGTCGAAGACGACGACGTCGCCCCTCCTGATGTCATGGAGCCGGTAGCTCAGCTTGTTCACGAGCACACGGTCGTCCGTGAACATGGTGGTCTCCATGGACGGCCCGCTGATGTAGAACTGCTGGAGCACGAAAGTCCGCACGAGCATCGCCGCCCCCAGGGCAACCGCGATGACGACCAGCCAGTCGCGGACCACCTTCGAGACGCTCGGCCGTGAGGGCACGCCCTCCCCCGCGCCCGGGAGAGGTTCCTCGCCGGCGGTGTCGCTGGTGTCGCTCATGAGCGACTCACGCTACTTTGCGGCCGCGCCTCAGCCCCGCAATGCGCCTATCAGCTTGTCCACCCTGTCATCCACGGAGCGGAAGGGGTCCTTGCAGGCCACGGTGCGCTGGGCCTGGTCGTTGATCTTCAGGTGTACCCAGTCCACCGTGACGTCGCGGCCTGCCTCCCGCGCGCTGCGCAGAAACTCCCCGCGGAGTCTCGCGCGGGTGTTCTGCGGGGCAGTGCTCTTCGCGGACTCCACGTCCTCGACGGGGACGGTGCTCCGCACTGCCCCGCGCCGGGCGAGGAGGTTGAAGACACCGCGCTCCCTGTCGATGTCGTGGTATTGGAGATCCAGCGCGAGAACCTCGGGTGCGTCGAGCGGGAGCGAGTGCCGCTCGGCGAACGCGGTGATGACGCGCTTCTTGATGGCCCAGTCGAGAGTGTTCCCGAGGCTGTCGGGGTCCGATTCCAGTGACGAGATCGTCGAGCGCCACAGGGCAAGCACGGCGGACTCCTCGGCGGTGAGCCCGCGGCTGGAAGCGAAGTCCTCTGCATGCTCGAGGAAGAACGCCTGGATGTCGAGGGCCGACATCTCCCTGCCGTTCGCCAGGCGCACCGGCCGCCGGCCCGTGGTGTCGAGGCTCATCTCCCTGATTGCCCTGATCGGGCTCTCCAGGGTTATGTCGCGCATCCTGAACGTCGGGTCCTCGAGCATGCGGAGCACGATTGCCGCGGTGCCAACCTTGAGCACGTTCGAGTCGTCCGACATGTTCGAGTCCCCGACTATCACGTGGAGCCTGCGGTACGTCTCGGCATCGGCATGCGGCTCGTCCCGAGTGTTGATGATGGGGCGCGACCTAGTGGTCGCCGAGGAGACGCCCTCCCAGATGTGTTCGGCCCTCTGCGACAGACAGAACACCGGTCCCCTGCCCGTGCTCACCACCTTGCCCGCCCCCGAGGTGAGCTGGCGGGACACGAGGAACGGGATGAACTGGGCCTCGTAGTCGGTCGGCTCCGTGGACCGGCGCGTGAGGAAGTTCTCGTGGCATCCGTAGCTGTTGCCTGCGGAGTCAGTGTTGTTCTTGAAGAGGTGGATCGTGCCGCGGATACCCTCGTCACGCATGCGCCGTTCGGCATTCTCCACGAGGTCGTTGAGGATCAGCTCACCCGCCTTCTCGTAGCGGCAGGCGTCGACGATGCTGTCGCACTCCGGGGTGGCGAACTCAGGGTGCGACCCGACGTCGAGGTACAGCCGGCCTCCGTTCTCCAGGAAGACGTTGGAGCTGCGGCCCCACTGCACGACGCTGCGGAAGAGGTACCTGGCGACCTCGTCAGGCGTGAGGCGGCGCTGGCCCTTCAGCGTGCAGGTGATTCCGTACTCGGTCTCGAGACCGTAGATCCGGGGCTCCACGGTCAGGCGAGGAGGCGCTCGACGGCAGTCGGTTCGATCCGCTCGAAGCGTCGCCTGCGGTCCGCCCTCACAAGGCACGCCACCTCGAGGTCCCCGGACGCGAGCGTGCGGTCGGGGCCCGCGAGAGCAGCCACAGCAGCCCGCAGGGCTGACCGCATCGTGCCGTCCGCCGGGCCGTTCTCGCGGAGCCGACCCGAGACGAGGTCGGAATCACCGCCGAGAACGCAGAATCCGTCCTCATCGATGACTGTTCCCTCGAAGGAGACGTGGAAGAGGCGGTCACCGCCGCGGTCGTCACCCACCTCGGCGACGAGCAGCTCCACCTCGAGGGGCTTGACGCCAGAGGTGAACTCGTGGCCGATGGCCTGGGCGTACTGGTTGGCCAGGCTACGCGCCTCCACGTCACGCCGTGAGTAGCGGAACCCGAGCATGTCCGCAGCGCGGACCCCGCCGATGCGGAGCTGGTCGAACTCGTTGTACTTGCCCACCGCGGCGAATGCGATCCGATCGTAGATCTCGCTGATCTTGCGCAGCGTGGTCGAGGGGTTCTCGGCGACGATGACGATGCCTTCGTCGCTCTCCACCGCGACGAGGGACCGTCCCCTGGCGATGCCCTTGCGGGCGAAGTCCGCCCGGTCCTTCATCAACTGCTCGGGCGGGACGTAGAAGGGCATGCTCATCGCGTGCGCACCTCCTCCTCGATGGAGCGGAAGACAGTCTCCAGTTCGTTGTCGGGCACGGTGGCCCATCCGGTGGCGCCGATGGTGGCCATGATCGGGAACAACCCACGGAGGAAGTCGGGACGGCCCGTGGCCGCGTCTGCCTCTGCCGCCTCCCACAGGGCCCTGCAGGCAAGTGTGACCGCCGCGCCGCGGTCGAGGCTGCTGCGCCAGCCGACCTTCAGCACGGTGCCGGCGTGCGTGCCGCCGCTTCCGATCGTTACGTGCTCGCGCTCCTCGTACCGGCCTCCTGTGACATCGAAATCCCAGATGTGGCCGGACCCGTCGGTCGGCTCGAACCCGGCGAAGAGCGGCAGGACCGCGAGACCCTGCATGGCCGCCGGCATGTTCTCGCGGATCATCGCGCTCAGTTGGTTGGCCTTGCCCTCGAGCGAGAGCGGCTTGCCCTCCATCTTCTCGTAGTGCTCGAGCTGGAGCTGGAAGAGCTTGATCATCTCCATCGACGGACCGGCAGCCCCGGAGAACGCGACACCGCTGAACTGGTCGGCCTGCACGACCTTGTCCATGTGCCGGCTGCGGATGAGGTTCCCGGCCGTGGCGCGACGGTCGCCGGCAATGAGCACGCCGCCGGAGAAGCGGAGCGCGAGGCATGTCGTCCCGTGCGGGACGTCGAGCCCCGTCGCGGGAGCGCGGAACGGCTCCAGACCCGACTGCTTGAGAAGGTCCACGAAGCTCGGGCCCGGGTCGTGCCCCTGTGCGAAACGCGGCAGTTGCACTGTCACTCCCCGCCCTTCTGGACGTAGTTCTTCACGAACTCCTCGGCATTCTCCTCGAGGACGCCGTCAATCTCGTCGAGGATGTCGTCAAGTTCGGCCTTGATGCGCTCACCGGTGCCGCTCGCCGGGGCGGGCGAGCCGGTGGCCGTCTCGTCATCTGTGCGTTCGGCCGGTGAATGCTTCTTGGCCCGTTCCTGCATGTCCCAACCGTACCCAACCGGTGTCCTGATGACGACCCGCGGCCGGGTGCTGCGTCACCACCCGGGGTCGGCTTCCACATGCTCCGTCGCGGCACCCCCGAGGGCCGCGAGGAGTGCGTCGGCGTCCGGCACCGAGTCGAGGAGCGCCCCGGTCATCTCCCGGGTCCCCTTGAGCGGGTCCATCATGGGCACTCGCACGAGACCGTCAGGGGTCTCGAAGACGATCCCGTCCCAGTTTGCCGACACGATCCGCTCCGGGAAGAGCCTCACGCACTCGCCACGGAAGAACGCCCTCGTGGTGGCAGGCGGGACCGACACCGCCCGTGCCGCGGCGGTCTCGTCGACCATCGCCGCCAGCCCGGCGCGGCGCGCGAGGCAGCGGTCCGCGCGCATGTCGTGGTACTGGAGATCGATGGCGCGCAGCCTCGGGTCGTGCGGTGCCAGGCCGTGCCGGGCGGCGTACCCCTCCGTGATGCGTCTCTTTGCGACCCAGTCGACTGTGTCCGCCACGGAGAGAACATCCGTGGCCAGCCCGTCGAGCACGCGGGCCCACTCGCGCACTATCGCCTCGCCCTCGCCGCCGACCGTGTCGTCGCTGGTTCCACGGAGCCATGCAGACACGGCGTCGCAGAGTTCCCTCTGGATGTCGAGTGCAGTCATCATGCTTCCGTCCGCGGTGGCGACGGCAGTCCGCAGGTCCGGGTCATGGCTGATGCGGCGGACTGCCGACACGGGGTCGGCCAGGACCAGGTGCTCCGGGAACCTCCCGTCCTCAATCATCGAGAGGACGAGCGCCGTGGTCCCGAGTTTCAGCCATGTCGCGGTCTGGCTCATGTTGGCGTCGCCCGCAATGACGTGCAGACGCCTGAACCGCAGCGGGTCGGCGTGCGGCTCGTCGCGCGTGTTCACGATCGGCCGCCGTATGGTCGTCTCGAGCCCCACCTCCTCCTCGAAGAAGTCGGCACGCTGGGACAACTGGTACGGGACCGATGGCTCGCCCTCACGGTGCTGCTCCACGCCGACCTTCCCAGCGCCGCAGAAGACCTGTCGCGAGACGAAATGTGACGTGACGCAGCGCCCGAGCATGCCGAAGGGGACGGCCCGCGACACCAGGTAGTTCTCGTGGCAGCCGTAGCTGTTCCCCTTGCCGTCGGAGTTGTTCTTGTAGGCGACCAGCTCGGTGCCCGGAGGCAGGCGGGTCGCCGCCCGTCGCATGCTCTCCTCAATGATGAGCTCGCCGGCCCTGTCGTAGAGAGTCGCCTCGGAGGGCGTCCGGCACTCAGGTGTGGAGACCTCGGGGTGCGCATGGTCCACGTAGTACCGGGCGCCGTTCGTCAGCACTGCATTGGCCATGAGTGACTCCACGTGCGGGTACTCGGAGCGTGCGTCCCACTCCCCCCGGGCATCAACGTGCGGGGTCTCGCCGACGAAGTCCCAGACCCTCAGTGACAGACCGTCGTCGCTGAACGCATTGACGAGTAGGGACGATGCGACGGTCGGTGTGATGTCAAGCCCCCTCGCGATGATCCCGTACTCGGTCTCGATCCCGCAGACCTTCGGGATGGCCATGGTCAGAGGTACTGACCGGAGACTGTGCGTTCGATCGCCTTGCCTCCCGTGACGGCAGGGGTGTCCGGCCCGTGGTGGATGAGGGTGCGGATGAAGACGATCCGCTCTCCCTTGCGCCCGGAGATGCGCGCCCAGTCGTCGGGGTTCGTGGTGTTCGGGAGGTCCTCGT
>JBJTCK010000077.1:0-32608 GCA_046091825.1 Actinomycetota bacterium
GCTGAAAGGCTGGGAAGGGGCGGTGGCTGCGGCCACCGCCCCTTGTGCATGTCGGGCCGGCTTACGAGGCCGGCCGGGCCAGCGTTTAGGGTGAGGCCATGAAGGTTGCTCTTACCGTCATTGACCACCTCCGCCGCGCCGAGCAGGTCTACGGGGAACGCGTGGCTGTCATTGACGAGCCGGACCAGCCGGCGCAGTCGTGGGGTTCTCTCACGTATGCCCGCATGGCTCAGTTGGCGCGGGCCCAGGCCGCCGGCTTGGATGCTCTCGGGGTGCCGCAGGGCGCCCGGGTTGCGGTGGTCAGCCAGAACTCGGCGCGCCTCCTCACCTCTTTCTTCGGGGTGAGCGGGTGGGGCCGGGTCCTGGTGCCGATCAATTTCCGCCTGGTGGCCGAGGAGGTCGCCTACATCGTGGAGCACAGCGGTGCCGAAGTCCTGATTGTCGACCCGGAACTGGATGATGCTCTCTCTGGTGTCACGGCGAAGCACCGGTTCGTGATCGGGGCGGAGTCTGATGCAGTGCTGTACCCGCACGGTGTGGAGCCGCGCCCATGGGTGCCCGACGAGGACGCGACCGCAACCATCAACTACACGAGCGGCACCACGGCACGGCCGAAGGGTGTGCAGCTGACGCACCGCAACCTGTGGGTCAATGCGGCAATCTTCGGCTGGCAGATGGGCGTGAACGACAGGGACACGTACCTCCACACGCTTCCCCAGTTCCACGCGAACGGCTGGGGCATGGTCTTTGCCGTGACTGCCATGGGCGGCAAGCACGTGGTCCTGCGCAAGGTCGACGGGTCGGAGATCCTGCGGCGCATCGAGGAGCACAGGGTGACATTGCTGTGCGGGGCCCCGGCCGTGGCGAACATGATCCTTGATGCCGCTCCCGGCGCGGGCACCAACAGGGGGAACGTCCGCATCGTGGTGGCCGGTGCGCCGCCGCCGACGAAGACGATCGAGCGCATCGAGACCGAACTCGGCTGGGAGTTCGTGCAGATCTACGGTCTCACGGAGACCTCACCGCTCCTCACGATGAACCGCACGCGGCAGGAGTGGGACCTGCTGTCGCCTGCCGAGAGAGCGGCGCTCCTGGGGGCTGCCGGTGCGCCCAGCCTGGGTGTGGAAATGGCCGTGGATGCAGAGGGGGAGGTGCTCGCGCGCGGCTCGGTGGTGATGGAGGGGTACTGGAACCAGCCAGAGGAGACGTCGAAGGCGATCGTGGACGGGTGGTTCCGCACGGGCGACGGCGGGTCCGTGGGGGAGAACCACCA
This sequence comes from Actinomycetota bacterium, assembly GCA_046091825.1. Taxonomy (GTDB): domain Bacteria; phylum Actinomycetota; class Acidimicrobiia; order Acidimicrobiales; family Ilumatobacteraceae; genus UBA2093. The sequence goes on from JBJTCK010000077.1 coordinate 1,274, forward strand.
TGTGACCATCGCGGACCGCAAGAAGGACGTGATCATCTCGGGCGGCGAGAACGTGTCCTCGATCGAGGTGGAGGATGCCGTGTTCTCCCACCCGGACGTCGCCGAGGTGGCCGTGATCGGCGTGCCCGACGAGAAGTGGGGAGAACTCGTCCTTGCCCTCGTGGTACGGACGCCCGGATCCACCCTCACCGAGGACGACCTCATCGCGTACGTCAAGACGAAACTGGCCGGCTACAAGTGCCCGAAGCGGGTGGAGTTCCGCACCGAGCTCGCGCGCACAGCAACCGGCAAGCTGCAGAAGTTCAAGCTTCGCGCCCCCTACTGGGAGGGTTTCACGAAGCAGGTGAACTGAGCCATCGGGATCCGCGGTCATTGACCGTCACGGGGCCCTTCCCTTCGCGCGAGAGAGTGCTCAACGGGGCCAGTAGGCGTCGCGCAGCAGGCGCTTCTTCAGTTTCCCGTGAGCCTCGCGAGGCAGGGCATCGTGGAAGTCGACGCTGCGCGGGCACTTGAATCCGGCAAGCCGCTCCCGCGACCACGAGATGAGCTCATCCTCGGTCAGCGATGCGCCGGTCTCCAGTTCGACGGCCGCCTTGACCTGCTGGCCGAACTCCGGGTCCGGGATGCCGAACACGGCGACATCCCGCACTGCGGGGTGCTGGCTGAGCACCCCCTCGATCTCTGCCGGGTAGACATTGACACCGCCGTTCAGGATCAGGTCCACCCTCCGGTCCACCAGGTACATGTAGCCGTCACCGTCCAGGTAGCCCACGTCGCCCACCGTGAACCGGCCGTCGGGAAGCTGGGATGCGCGGGTCTTCTCTTCGTCCCCGTGGTACCGGGGGGCGCCGTCGGCACGGCGGAAGTAGAGGGTCCCGATCTCCCCCGGGGGCAGGTCGTTTCCGTCCTCCCCGACCACAGAGACCTGGAGGCCCGGGTTCGGCCGGCCGACAGTGCCCGGCCGTGCCATCCAATCCTCGCTGGTGCACACGACGGGGCCGGTTCCCTCGGAGCTCCCGTAGAACTCAACGATGCAGGGACCAAGCATGTCGATCAGTCTCTGCTTGGCCCACGGCGGGCATGGTGCCGCGGTGTGCGTGATCCAGGCGAGAGGGGAGAGGTCGCGGCGCGAGAATTCCGCGTCGTCCAGTTTTGCGAGACGGACCATGAGCGTGGGCACGAGGGGCGCACTCGTGACGCGGCGGTCCTGCACCAGGTCGAGGAAGCGCACCGGGTCGAACCTGTCCTCCAGCAGCAGGCTGTGGCCACGGTTCAGTGCCGCACCCAGCACACCCGCACCGAACGCGTGGTACAGGGGAGTGGAGATGCACATGAGCCCCGACTCCGGCATGCCCACGAACCCGCCCCACATCCGCATGCCGGCAGCCCAGCGCTCGATGGGGAGGCCCTGGTCGGGGCGCACCACGCCCTTCGATGCTCCCGTGGTGCCGCCCGTGTAGAGCAACGGTGCACCGGCGAGCGTCATCTCGAGCGGGTCATCACGTTGGGCATCACGCCAGGCGTCGTACGTGGAACCGATCACCAGCACCCTGGACTGCTCGAGTCCGGCGGCGTGGGCGGCGTCACGGGCCACTGACTCGAGTCCGGCCTCCGTGACGACCAGGGTGGCCCCACTGTTGAAAAGGAGATACGTGATCTCCGGGGCCGTCAGGTGCCAGTTGAGCGGCACGTACCTGGTGCCGGCCATCGTGTTGCCGAGGAACATCTCGACCCACTCCGATCGGTTGCGGCTGAGAACGGCCCACGGTGCATCGGCAGTGACACCAGCCCCGGCAAGGGCCCAAGCCACCCGGCGCGCCCTTGACTCGAGTTCCCTCCACGTCAACTGCATGGTGCCGTCGTCCACGGCGACGTCATCCGGCACCGCACGCGTCGTCTCCAGCAGGAAGGCCCCCTCCATCGTCCCATTCTTGCGTGTCATGCGGTGACAGGCCGCCACGGGGGTTCAACTACGGTGCAGGCGGGGCAGAGGGGGACACGATGGACAGGCCAGAACCGATCAGGAACAGGGTCACGGAGATGCTCGGGATCGACTACCCGGTCGTCCAGGCCCCGATGGGCTGGATCGCGCGCAGCCAGCTGGCGTCAGCGGTGTCCAACGCAGGGGGTCTGGGAATCATCGAGACGTCCTCGGGTGAACTGGACGTCATCAAGGCTGAGATCGCCGCCATGCAGACGCTCACGGACCGCCCATTTGGCGTCAACATCGCCCAGGCATTCGTGCGCGACCCGCAGATCGCGGACTTCGTAGTGGAGCAGGGCGTCCGCTTCGTGACCACGTCGGCGGGTGACCCCACGAAGTACACGTCGAAACTGAAGTCGGCGGGCCTCACGGTCTTCCATGTGGTGCCCACGCTCGCCGCGGCCCTCAAGGCGGTGGAGGCAGGCGTGGACGGCCTCGTGGTTGAGGGTGGCGAGGGCGGCGGGTTCAAGAACCCCCGTGACGTCTCCACGATGGTGCTGGTGCCCCTTGTCGCCGAGCACGTCGACGTCCCGATCATCGCCGCCGGCGGCATCACCGACGGGGCCGGGATGGCGGCAGCGTTCTCGCTGGGTGCCGGGGGAGTCCAGATGGGCACGCGGATGGTCGCCGCGGCAGAGTCCCCCGTGCACGCCAACTGGAAGAACGCGATCGTCGGGGCGGCCGAGACCGACACCGTCTTCCTCAACCGGTTCGGCCGGCCCGGTCTGCGGGCACTGCGCACGGAGAAGACGACACTCCTCGAGCGCGAGGACCAGGTGGAGCTGTCAGTGTTCGGCAGGGCAACCGACCTGTACTTCGGCGGCGACATGGAGGCCTCCATCGCCCTCACGGGGCAGGTGGCGGGCAGGATCACCGACGTCCGGCCCGTGAGGGACATCATCTGGGGCACGGTCCGTGACTACCGCGCGAGGGTGGCCGGTCTCCCCGGGTGACCGGTGTCGGTGCGGGTTCCGACACCCGCCCGCGCGCCTGACCGCCTAGGGTGGGCGGATGGATGACCAGGCACTCCTCAGCGAACTCGAGCCAGAGGTCGAGCGACTCCTCAACAGGCACCTGGACACCGCCGAGGACTGGTACCCCCACGAGCACGTGCCGTGGGACCGCGCCGCACTGCTCGCCTCCGACGGGTTCACGCACGGCGAGCCGGCCCTGTCCCAGGGCGCCCGCAGCGCGTTGCTGGTGAACCTCCTCACGGAGGACAACCTGCCCTGGTACACGCGCACGATCTCGCGCATGTTCGGCGGAAAGAGCGCGTGGGGGGAGTGGGCCCAGCGATGGACCGCCGAGGAGGGCAGGCACGCCATCGTGATGCGCGACTACATCACCGTGAGCGGCCTGGTGGACCCGAAGGTGCTCGAGGACGGCCGGATGGCCCAGGTGAGCGGTGCCGTCGTGCCGGAGCCCGAGACCGCCGTGGACGGCATGTGCTACGTGGCCATCCAGGAGCTCGCCACCCGCATCTCGCACCGCAACACGGGCACCATGCTGGACGACCCGGTGGGCTACGACGTGATGATGAAGCTGTCCTCCGACGAGAACCGCCACCACCTCTTCTACCGCGACCTCGTCACGGCGACTCTCGGCATCGACCCCTCGGCGGTCGTGGAGGCGCTACACCGGCAGGTGACGAACTTCGAGATGCCGGGTGTCGGCATCCCCGGTTTCGCCGACCACGCGCGCCACATCGCGGCAGCGGGCATCTATGACTTCGCCATCCACCACGAGCGGATCATCGTCCCGCTGGTGTTCCGCCAGTGGGCGATCGACAAGGTCGAGGGGCTCTCCGCCACGGCCGAGAAGGCGCGCGAAGACATGATGCACTTCATCGAGCGCGTCGGCAGGGTCGCCAGGCGCCAGATCGAGCGTCGCGAGGCCGCCGCTGCCGCGCTGAACCCCGCCTGACCGGCGTCAGAGCGACGGGAACTGGAGGCGCAGGTCCCGCTTCAGGATCTTTCCCGAGGCGTTGCGCGGGATTGCCTCCACGAAGCGCACCGCCACGGGCATCTTGAACCTGGCGAGCTTCCCGTCGCAGTACGACAGGACGTCCTTCTCCTCGAGCGAGGGGTCCTTCCTCACGGCAACGGCGATGGGGGACTCGCCCCACTTCTCGGAGGGCACGCCGATGACGGCGACGTCGGCCACGCCGGGGCACCCCAGCAGGAGGTTCTCGATCTCGGCCGGGTAGACGTTCTCGCCGCCGGAGATGATCATGTCTTTCAGCCTGTCCTGGATGAAGATGAAACCTTCCTCGTCGCGGATGCCCATGTCGCCCGAGTGGAACCAGCCGTCGCGGATCGCCTCGGCGGTCGCGTCCGGCCTGTTCCAGTAGCCGGTCATGATGTGGCCCCCGCGGATCACGATCTCGCCCGACTCGTTGTCATCGCACTCGGTCCCGTCCGGGCGGACCACCATCACGTCGGTGTGGAAGAACGCCTTCCCGGTGGAACCGGCCTTGCGGATGGCGATGTCGGGGGTGGTCACGCAGGCCGGGCCGCAGGTCTCCGTGAGCCCGTACACCTGGTGGATCTCGATCCCCATCTCCATGTACTGGTGGATCAGGGTGACGGGGACGGGGGCGGCACCGCTGAGGAACCAGCGGACGGTCTTCTTGTCGTGCCTGGACGGGTCGAAGGTGACCCGCATCGCCTGCAGCATGGCCGGCACGAGCAGGGCGTTGTTGATCCTCTCCGAGGTCACCAGGTCCCAGGCCTTCGCCGGGTCGAACGCGCGCATGAGGACCTGGGCGAGCCCGCGGTACGTGGTGACGATCGCGGGCGTCAGGGCGCCCACATGGAACAGGGGCATCGGGTTCAGGTAGCGGTCCCCGATGCAGAAGTCGCTCGTGGCGTTGAGCGTGACCAGTGCGTCCATCTGGGTGCTGTGGGTGTGCATCACTCCCTTCGGCAGCCCTGTGGTGCCCGAGGTGTACATGATGTAGAGCAGGTCATCGTCAGAGGCCGTGACGGGCGGCTCCGTGGCGGGCTGGGAATCCACCAGACTGTCGAACCCAGTGGCGAAGGCGGGCACGCCTTCGGGGGCGCCTACATGGATCCAGTGGGAGACATCCGTCTTGGCCCCGCGTGACTGAAGTTCCGCGGCGGCAGGAAGGAACTCCTCGCCGTAGAAGAGCACGGTCGCGCCCGAGTCCTTCAGGATGAACTCCAGTTCGTCGGGGACGAGACGCCAGTTCAGCGGGACGACCACGCCGCCGAGCTTCGCGATCGCGAAGAAGGCCGTGATGTACTCGTGGGAGTTCATCATCAGGAGGGCCACGCGGTCACCCTTGGTGACCTTGTCCGAGAGCGCCCCCGCGACCTGGTTGGTGCGTGCGTTCAGCTGCTCATAGGTGAACCGCCGCCCGGCGGCCACGTCGTAGAGGGCCTCCAGGTCGGGGTTGATGTGGGCTCTCTGGGTGAGGATCTGGCCGATGTTGACTCGCATGAGCGCTCATTGTGGCACAGCCAGGGCCGGTGCCGTGAGGGGCGGCGCCTGTGCGCCTGCAGGGGACCCGCCCCGGGTCAGCTGCGCAGGTACGTGACCCCGCCGTCGACCACCAGGGTCGACCCGAGGACGTAGTCGCCGGCCCGCGACGCCAGGTACACGGCGGCCCCCGCCATGTCCTCCGTGGTGCCGATGCGGCGGGCGGGGATCCCGGCAGAGATCGCGTCGCCGTGGTCACGCGCCGCCTTGTTCATCTCCGAGGCGAACGCACCGGGGGCGATGGCCGTCATCACGATGTTGTCCTTGGCGAGGTGGAGCGCCATGCGCTTCGTCATGTGGATGAGGCCCGCCTTGCTGCCGGCGTACGAGTACGTCTCCAGCATGTTCACCGAGATGCCGTCGATGGACGCGATGTTGATGACCTTTGCCAGGTGCCCGTCCCGCGCCCCGGCCTTCAGCAGGGGGGTGAGCTCGCGGGTGAGGAAGAACGGCGCCTTCAGGTTGAGGTCCACGACCTTGTCCCAGCCGGCCTCGGGGAACGTGTCCCAGGACTCGCCCCAGGCCGCGCCGGCGTTGTTCACCAGGATGTCAAGGGCACCCTCGCGCCTGCTGATCTCGGCGACCAGTGCCTTGATGCCGTCCAGGGTGGAGACGTCGCCGGGGACCGAGACGCACTCGCCGAACTGGCTCAGTTGCTTGGCTGCCTCGTCGCACTGGGCGGCCTTGCGCGACGAGATGTAGACACGGGCACACCCGAACTCGAGGAGTCCCTGGGCGATCATGAACCCGATGCCGCGCGACCCGCCGGTGACGAGGGCGACGCGACCGTCGAGGGAGAAGAGGTCTTTCATCCCCGCGACTGTAAACGCTGGGACGTGCGCACGGCGACCCAGGAACCGATCACCGCGCCGAGCACGGAACCAGCGACGACATCAGACGGCCAGTGGACGCCCAGCACGACGCGCGCCACGGCTGCGGCCGCTGCCAGCCCTGCCGCAGAGCAGCGCAGCACCCACCTGCGGGGATGGCCGGCGAGGAGCACCCAGGCCACGGCCGCGAGCGCAGCCGCGTAAGCCGCGTGACCCGACGGCATGGAGGTAGAGGAGGTCTCCACGAGCCTGCCCGCAAGGGGCGGTCTCTCCCGGCCGACGACGGTCTTGGCGGCGCCGACGACGACGACCGTCGCGACCATGGAGAGGAACGGGGCCACTGTGCGCGCGGATGTCCTGCCGGTCAGGTACCCGGCGACGAGGAGGACCAGTGTGGCGGGGACCAGCACGGTGTCGTCACCGGCATGGTGGAGGAACGTTGCTGCGTCGACCAGCCAGTCAGGACAGTTGCGCGTGACCCAGTCAAATACGGATCTGTCCACCCGTTTGAACCTAGTCGGCGGGCTGCCCGACGAGACGGAACGTCAGGTTGACCCTGGGTGCGCGCACTTTCTTCATGGCCGGGACCTGGTGGACCCAACGTTGCTGGAGCGGTCCCGACATGAGGAGGAGCGACCCGTGGGGCAGCAGCACACGTCTCGTCTCGCCGGTGTCCCGGTGGCGCAGGTCAAAGAACCTCTCGGCACCGAGGCTGACCGAGGCGATCGTCGGTTCCGGTCCGTTGATCTCCTCGTTGTCCGAGTGCCACCCGAGACGGTCATTGCCGTCCCGGTAGAGGTTGACGAGCGCGGAGTTGAACCTCGCACCGGTGTGCGTCTCCACGAGGCGGTGGATCTCCGCCACGGCAGGGGTGAACGGGTGGGCCGCACGGCGTGTGCCGGAGTAGACGTAGTCGATGCCGTCGGGCGAGTACCACACGGACATCCTCGGCTCTGTCACCTTCCTGCCGAACATGACAAGGTCGGCCTGCTCCCAGGAGACTTCGTCGCGCAGGCGCGCGAGGAGGGCGTCAGCGGCCTCCCAGTCGAGGAAGGCCGGGAACAGTTCTGCCCGCCCGTCGTGGTCCACGACGGGCCCTGCCTCCGGGAAGAGCCCGGGGCCGTTCACGTGTCCCGCCTCAATGTCACGGATGCAATGATGGCGCATGGCCCGCATCGAACCACCGCACAGCCCCCGCATCACCCCCGTGTCAGACCCGGATCCCCGCGTGGCAGAGGCGCTGGCGAGGACCCTCCTCACGGGGACGGGCGAACCACTCAACATCTTCGGGACCCTGGCCAGGCACCCGGCCCTGCTCGACCGCTTCAACCGGTTCGGGGGCTTCCTGTTGAACAAGGGGGTCCTCGACCCGCGGGAGAGGGAACTGGTGATCCTGCGGGTCGGTTGGAACTGCCGCTCGGTGTACGAGTTCGGCCAGCACACCCTCATCGGCAGGCGCGAGGGTCTCACGGACGCGGAGATCTCGGCTCTCGCCGGCGCGGCGGAGGGGCGCGGGTGGAGCGACTCCGACCGGGCCCTCATCGACATGTGCGACGAACTGTGCGGGAACGACTGCGTGTCGGGGGAGACCTACGCGCGGGTCGCGGCGACGCACGACGAGCAGGGGATGCTCGAGCTGCTTGTGGTCGCAGGTTTCTACAGGCTCGTCTCGGGGTTCCTGAACACCTTCGGTGTGCAGCTTGACGCGGGTGTGCCGGGCTGGCCGGCGCGCTGACTCAGCCGAGCGGGTGGTGGCAGGCCACGAAGTGGCCCGGGGAGACCTCGCGCAGCTGCGGCTCCTCCATGGCGCACTGTTCGCTCGCCATGGGGCACCTGGTGCGGAAGCGGCAACCCGACGGCGGGTTCATCGGTGACGGTGGCTCGCCCTGGATGCGTCCGCCCTCGGGCTTGCGCGTGGGGTCAGGGATCGGGACCGACGCCACGAGCGCCTTCGTGTAGTGGTGGCGGGTGCGCTGGTAGAGGTCGTCCGGTGTCGCCACCTCGCACACCTTGCCCAGGTACATCACCATGACGCGAGTGCTGATCGTCTTCACGACGGCGAGGTCGTGCGAGATGAAGATCAGGGTCAGGCCGTAGCGGTCCTTCATGTCCTGAAGGAGGTTCAGGATCTGGGCCTGGACGGACACGTCGAGCGCCGACACCGGCTCGTCACAGATGATGAGCGTGGGGTCGAGCGCGAGGGCCCTGGCGATGCTGATGCGCTGGCACTGGCCGCCGGAGAACTCGTAGGAGTGGCGCTCGCGCACCACTGCCGGGTCCAGGTTGACGGCCCAGAGGAGCTCATCGATCTTGGCGTTGATCTCGGCCTCGTTGCCCTTGTTCCACACGCGGAGCGGCTCAGCAAGAGTCTCGGAGACGTTCATGCGCGGGTCGAGGGAGGAGACGGGGTCCTGGAAGATCATCTGCATGGCGGGCCGCATGTCGCGCAGGTCGTCACCCTTCAGCTTCGTGAGGTCCTTCGACAGAAACTCGACGGAACCGCTGGTGGGCTTCGGCAGCTGGAGCACGGCCTTGCCGAGCGTGGACTTGCCGCACCCGGACTCCCCGACGACAGCCAGGGTCTCGCCGCGGACGAGGTCGAAACTGACCCCGGACACGGCCTTGACGACCTTGTTCTTGCCCAGGTTGAACTCGACCGTGAGGTCGTCGACGACGAGGACGCGGTCGCCCTCGGGCCGCATGTGGGCCTTTCCGGTACCAGCCATTACTTGTTTCCTCCGATCGGGAACCAACAGCGATAGAAGTGGTCGTTGCCGTCGCTCTTCAGCGGCGGCTTGTCCGAACGGCACTTGTCCTGCACGTACGGGCAGCGGTTGGCGAAGGCACAGCCGGGCTCGTCCTTGGTGGGGTCGGGCAGGCGACCCTCGATGACGGGCAGGCGGGTGCCCGTGGGCGTCTCCAGCCGCGGGATGGACTTCAGCAGGGCCTCGGTGTAGGGCATCTTCATGTTGGCGAAGAGCTCGTGCGTCGGCGCGTACTCCACCAGGTCACCGGCATACATCACGGCGATCTTGTCGGTGTGGCCGGCGACCACGCCGAGGTCGTGGGTGACCAGGATCATCGCGGTGTTGAACTCCTGGCGAAGCTCGTCGAGGAGCTCCAGCACCTGGGCCTGGACGGTCACGTCGAGGGCGGTGGTGGGTTCATCCGCGAAGAGCAGCTCGGGGTTGCAGGACACCGCAATGGCGATCATGATGCGCTGGCGCATGCCGCCGGAGAGCTGGTACGGGAACTTGCGCAGCATCGCCTCGGGGTCGGGGATGCGGACCCTCTTCAGCAGCTCGATCGCGCGCTCGCGGGCCGCCTTCTTGTCCATGCCGAGCCGCACCGTGAGGCTCTCGGTCAGCTGCGAGCCGATGCGCCGCACGGGGTTGAGTGCGGTCATGGGGTCCTGGAAAATCATGGCCATGCCCACGCCCCAGAGCTCGCGCACCTTCTCCTTCGGCAGGAGAGAGATGTCCTGGCCCTGGTACCAGATTGCTCCGGTGCGCGTGGCTGTGCCCGGCAGCAGGCCCATGGTGGCGCGGGAGAGGACGGTCTTGCCGGAGCCGGACTCGCCCACGACACCGAGGCTCTCGCCGGACTGCAACTCGATGGTGACGTCGCGGACGGCCTTCAGCTGCCCGCGGGGCGTCTTGAACGAGACGTTCAGGTTCTCCAGCTTGAGGAGCGTGCTCATATCTTGGCCTCCCGGAGGTCGAGCTTTCTGCGGACGTAGTCACCGAACCAGTTGCTGGAGATGACCGTGAACGCGATGCAGAGCGAGGGCATGTAGACCTCGTGCGGGCTGAAGGCGATGTTGCCGCGGCCGTTGGCGAGCATGGAGCCCCACGACGCGCCGCCGGGGACACCGATGCCGAGGATGGAGAGCGAGCCCTCCACGATGATCACCGAGCCGATGGCGAGGAACCCGATCGCGAGGATGGCAGGCGCCACGTTCGGCAGGATGTGCTTGCGGATGATCGTGAAGTTCTTGGTACCCATGGACTTGGATGCCAGCACGAACTCCCGGCCGGACCACTGCAGGGTGCTTGCCCGCGCGATGCGGCCGAGAATCGGGATGATGACCAGTGTCAGGGAGAGCATCAGGACCATCACGCGCCGCGTGGTGGAGGCCGGGTTGTCGGCATCCGAATATGCGAGCACCGACAGGAGAGCGAGAGAGAGCACCAGGTTCGGGATGGACAGCATGACGTTGAAGACGCTGGTCACGAACAAGTCGAACCTGCCGCGGTAGTACGCCGAGGTGATCCCGATGAATGACCCGATGCCGCCGCCCAGGAGGACCGCCACGAAGGAGACCGAGGCGGAGATCTTGGCCCCGTTCACCAGGCCTGCGAGCATGTCGTAGCCGTCCTGGGTGGTGCCCAAGAAGTGGCCGGATGTGCCGGGCCGTGCACCCAGGTAGTCGTAGAAGGACTCGTCCCAGGCGGGAAGGGGGAGGAGAGGTCCGAAGATCGCGGCAAAAACCACGAGCCCCAGCCAGCCGCCGGCGACGTAGAAGCCGACGGGGCGCTTGCGCTCCTTCTTCTGCTTCGCTGCGGGGGCGGCCTCCACGGCTGCTTCCTCGGTGATGGTGGACTGCTCAGACACGGCGTTCCCTCGTTCTCGGGTCGATGATGTTGGTCAGGATGTCGATGAGGCTGTTGAAAAACACGTAGCCGAAGGAGATCATGGCGATGAGGGTCTGCATCGCGATGACCTGGCGCGCACCAATCGAGTAGAACACCTCGTACCCGATGCCTGGGATCACGAAGATGGTCTCAATCACGATGGTGCCGCCGATGAGCCCGCCCATGTTCAGCGCGGCCGACGTCAGCAGGGTGGTGCTGGAGGGCCGGAAGACGTGCCTCCACAGGATGCGGCGGTCCGAGATGCCCTTCGATGCCGCCATGGTGACGTAGTCGTCCTTGAGCGTCGCGATCACGTCTGTCCGCAGCAGTCGCGTGTACGAGGAGGTCAGGCCCACCGCAATGCTGATGACCGGCAGGATCATCAGCTTCAGGTGCTCGATCAGGTTCTCACTGGGTGCGGTGTACCCGATGGGGTCCACCCAACCGAGCTGGACAGCGAAGACGAGCGAGAGGATGAGCGCGAGTGCGAACCCGGGGAACGACACAAGCGTGAAGAGCGTGCTGGACACGATCCGGTCGAACCGGCCGTTCTCCTTGTACGCGGACACGAGGCCTAGAGGGATGGCGAGCGAGAGCGCCACGATCTGTGCGTAGACGATCAGCTGCAGTGTGACGGGGAGAGTCGACTTGATGACCTCCGAGAGCGGGCGCTTGCCGCCGTTCAGGAAGTAGTAACCGAAGTCGCCCTGGAGGAGGTTGCTGTACCAGTTCCACCAGTAGCCGATGATGCCCCGGTCGAGGTGCAGTTCGCGACGGATCTCAGCGATGATCTCGGGAGTCCCCGACCCGGCCACGAGAAGTGCGGCTGGGTCACCTGGCAGCAACCACACGAGACACGCGAGCAAGAACGTGGCGGTCGTGACGATCACCACCATCCCGACGAGCCGCTTTGCCAATAGACGCAGAATGTCCATGTCCCCCCTCTGTTGGAAATCAACGATACAAGAGAAAGGGGGTGGCGCCCAAGTTGGGCACCACCCCCTTTCGAGGTTTGCTCAGCGAGCGATCAGCCCTTGCCGGCGATCTTCTGGACTCCCGACCAGTCGATTCCCCAGTTGGTCATGACGCGCTGCGTCTTGCCTTCGGGCAGCTTGGTCTTGCCGATGTTGGTGAGACCGTTCTTCTTGTTCACGAAGAGCGTGAAGTAGAAGTGCGCCACGGAGCCCATGTAGGCCTCGCTCTGCAGGATGGCCGCGGCCTCTGCGAACTTGGTCGTGGCACCGAGCTTGGTGGCGGCTGCCTGCGCGTCGTAGATCGCCTTGTCGACGTTGGTGTTCGAGTGCTTGTTCAGCTGCAGCAGCGAACCGAGAGCGGTGCGCAGCAGGGCAGCAGTCTGGCCGCCGGCGGCCGCACCCAGGGAGGGCAGCCACGAGTCGGTCAGGATGAACGGAGCGTTGAACGTCATGTCGGTGCCCTCGAAGAGGGTGGCGAAGAATCCGTCGTAGGCGTTCTGGTTCTTGATCGACGTTGCCGACGAGTTCCACGCCTTCGCGATGATCACGGCCGATTCCTCGACAATGATGTTCGCGGTGATCCCGCACTTTGCCCACTGGCTCTGGAAGAACTTCGCGTTCGCCTGGGCGGCCGTGGAAACGTCTGACGGGAACGAGAAGGTCAGGTCCTTGACGGTCTCGTCCTTGTACGCGTCTGCGTACTTCTTGGCCTCAACCGGGTCGAACTTCTGGAAGCCGCGGGTCGTGTACATCGGGCTGGCCGGCTGCACGAGTGCCTTCGCGATGGTGGTCTCGCCCTTGGTGCGGACCTTCACGTAGTTGGCACGGTCGAGGCAGTGGAGCACCGCGAGGCGGGCGTTCTTGTTGGCGAACGGCGAGCCGTCCCTGGCCTGGTTGAGCCAGAGGGACGGGTAGAACTCGATCTTCGACTTGTACTCGGTCACCACTGACTTGCGCTGGCGCAGGTCACGGATGAAGGTGGCCTCGGTGGCGGAGCCGAACTGGCCCGCATCGTAGGTGCCCTTGCGGACGGCGGCTGCGCGCTGCGACGCCTCCTTCACGTTGGTGAAGGTGATGGAGTCGAGGTAGGGCAGCTTGTCGCCGTTGGCGGCGGTGCGCCAGTAGTCGGCGTTGCGCACGACCTTGAGCTCGTCCTGGTTGACCAGCGTGTAGCTGGACTCGACCTTGAACGGGCCGGTGCCCGACGGCTTCTTGAGGCAGGTGTCCTTGTCAGCCAGCTGGCTGGGGGCACGCATTATGAAGCGACCCGACGCGTAGAGCGTGCCGGGGAAGTCGTTCTGGGCGCGGTCGAGGTCGAACTTCACCACGTAGTCGCTGACCTTGGTCATCTTGGAGATGTTGGCCGAGAAGGTCGAGCCGGTGCCGACGGTGTAGCCCTTGGTGGCATACCCGGCGAGACCGCCAGCGGCAAACGCGGCGAGTGCCACGCGGCCGGTGATGTTGTTGAAGTTGGTGATCACGGAATCAGCGTTGAACGCGGTGCCGTCGTGGAACTTCACGTTCTCGCGGAGGGCGAACGTCCAGGACTTGAAGTCAGAGGACGCCGACCAGCTCTTGGCGAGCAGCGGGATGTAGTCGCCACCGATCGACTTCTCGACGAGTGTCTCGTAGATCGTGCGCACGGCCATGAGTGCAGAGTTGTTCGGGTTGTTGGACACGCAGAAGCCCGGGAAGGTGTCGGCGATCGCCACCTTCGCGTTGCCGCCGTACGTGCCTGCCTGCGGCTTGGATGCCGCGCTGGCGGTGGAGGCCACGGTGGAGACGGCAATCGCGGCCGCAAGGGCCACTCCCGCGCGTCGCAACACTCGTGACCGGCTGGTCTGACGTTGAGTCATTGAGTTACCCCCAAAGTTGGCACACCACCGTGGTGTGACGAGGGACACGATAGCACCGACCTTCATCACCAAAGCAAGGCACGCGGCGAAGTTTTTCCTTGCACCACTTGGCTTCTGCAAGGGTCTACTCGTGCCAAAGCGCACAAGCAGGGTGACGCTGTCAGGGCCGGATATGCACCTTGATCGCGCCGCTCGACCTGTCGGCGGCCGTGCGGAATGCCTCGCGGGCGTCCTCCAGGGGGAACTCGTGGGTGACGAGTGCGTCCGCAAGTCCCGGGTCCGCCCCGGCGAGTGAGGCGGCCTCCGCGAAGTCGTTGTGGTCGTGGTCGTGTCCGTAGAACATGGCCGGCACGAAGGTGACTTCCTTCAGGAGCAGGGAGTTGGACATGCGCACCGGGGACCAGAACAGGCCGAACTCGAGCAGGGTGCCCCCCGGCTCCGTTGACTGGATGCAGAGGTCAACGGTCTCCTGGGTGCACACGGCGTCGAAGGTGTGGGTGTAGGCCGATGCCGCAGGGCGCCCGACGACCCGGGCCCCCAGTGCCTCGGCGGCGGTGGCCTGGTGGGGGTGGCGCGCCACGATGTCACACTCCACTCCCCATGCCCGGAGCGCCGCGGCTGTGAGGAGGCCGATGCTGCCTGCCCCGACTACCAGGGCATGCCCGCCCTTGGTGACACCCGAGCGCCGGGCGCCGTGGAGTGCCACCGCGAGTGGCTCCACAATGGCGGCATCCCGGGGCCGTGACCCGGCCGGCATCTCGGTGAGACGGGATTCCTCCACCCGCACCGACTCGGCCAGGGCGCCGTTCATCGAGATGCCGTAGGAGCGGGCCATCGCATCGGCGCAGAGATGGTGCTTGCCGCGTGTGCAATGACTGCAGGCGCCGCATTCGCCAGTCGGCCTGACGGCGACGAGGCGTCCGTCCGCCAGCCAGCCACCGAACTCGTGACCGACCACGACCCCTTTCATTCCGTTCTCGATCATGTGGAGGTCGCTGCCGCAGATCCCGCACATCGCGACCCGCAGGTCGACGCCGTCACCAGAGGGTGGGTCGATGTCCCTCAGGACGACGGACTTCTGTTCTGCGACCACGGCACGCATGCCCCGCACGGTACAACCCTTCCGGCGCGAGTCACGGCTCCAGCGTCGTAGTTGTGGTCGTGCTGGCCGTTGTTGTTGTTGTCGTCGTTGTTGTCGTTGTCGTTGTAGTGGTGGTGGCGTCGATGATCGTGCGCCCGAAGGAATTCAAGTGGCGCAAGGTCCACGTCGCACGGGTCTTGTACCCCGACACGGTGAGGTGGACCCCGTCGGCAATGAAGCGGGACTTGCCTGCAGGCACGAACTCGCCGCCCCAGTCAGCCACGTAGAGGTTCGGCCATTCGTCCTGGGCGGCACGAAGGGCGCGGGTGAATCGCAGTGCCCGTTGCCGCCAGTCAGGCCGGATCGCCCGGGAGAAGGTCGGCGTGACCCAGAGGACAGGGACCCCGAGGGACTCGTTCATAACTTTGTCGATGACTGCGGCAGGGTAGGAGACCGAGCGCTGCGAGATCATGTCGTTGGTGCCGAGCGCCACCACGACGGCTGTGGTGTCGCGGGACCTGCGCATCCGCGCTGCGAGCGTCGCGGCCCCCTGGCTCGCCGTGCGGCCGTCCTTGGCGTCCATCACCACCGAGGTCCACGTGCGGGCCCGGCGCAGGTTCGTGGCGAGGGCACCGAACGCATCGGCGCCGACGGTGAGACTGTCGCCGATGAACACGAGGGTGCCCTGGCCCTCGGGTGTCAGAGCCGTCTGTGCGCCCGAGACGCGTGCCGGTACTGCTGCGCCGGTGCACGCAACTACCAGGATCGCGACGCACAGGCGGGCACACGACAGGGAGGACGGCACCCGTTCATTGTGGCAAGGTTGTGGCCGTGACGCGGAAGCACTTCCTCACATATCTGTCTCTGTCGACGGTCTCGGTGGCCCAGCCCGTCTTCGACCTCTACGGGAAGAACCTCACCGTGTTCAGCGCAGCGAAGCTGTCACGGTGGGAAGTGCTTTTCTTCCTGTGTGCCCTCCTGTTCGGGCCGGCGGTCGTGGCGGTGGCGGTGGACAGGTTCTCTGCGATGTTCGGCCCCAAGGTGAACGAGGCCACGAGACTGGTCCTCATCGGTGCGTTCTCCCTGCTGACCGGCCTGGCGGTCGCCCGGTGGGCCGGGTTGTCCGGTGACGTCCCGTACGCACTTCTCGCCGTCGCAACCGCCACCGTCATTCCCTGGGGTTTTGATCGCTGGAAGGCCGTGCGCGAGTGGTCGCGCTGGCTGGCCGTGCTGTCGCTCGCCCTCGGTGCCACCACCTTCGTGCAGTTGCGCCCGTTGATCTTCCCGCTTGCCGACACGGGTGCAAACGCAACAGTCACGAACAAGGACCTGTCTGTGTTCATGGTGGTCATGGACGAGTTCCCGTTGTACGCCCTCCTCGGGCCCGACGGCACGATCAACGCCGAGAGGTGGCCCGGATTCGCTTCGCTCGCGAACCAGTCCACCTGGTACCGCGATGCGCTCGCGGTCTCCAACTTCACCCACCAGGCCGTGCCTGCAGTCCTGGCCTCGTCCCGCCCGGTCCGTGACGGCGGGCCGTTCCTGTACTCGTACCCGCACAACATCTTCACCCTGTACGCGGAGGAGATGAAGGTTGCCGGAACGGAGCCGGTCACGTCGCTGTGCCCGAAGAAGGTCTGCGGCGGAGAATCGGAGTTCGGGACGGGCGTCTCGGCAACCAGGTTGCGCCGGTTCATGAAGGACGTGTCGATCGTGTACGGCCAGCGTGTGCTCCCGCCCACCTTGCGCCGCCGCCTGCCGGCCGTCGACCAGGGCTGGGGCGGGTTCGCGGCCGTCCGGGACAAGTTCAAGCAACAGCTGCATGACCAGGTCTTCAGCCAGCGGGATGCAGTGGTGAACGGGGCCGAGGCCTTCGCGGCGAGTGCCGAACCGATGGTGAAGGTGGTGCATGCACTCCTCCCGCACGCCCCGTGGCGCCTGACCCCCGACGGCAGGGTCGCCCCGTTGAGCCCCGAGATCGGCACCCAGAATCCCGAGGACGAGGACGGAACGAGGGACACGTACCAGACGTTCCTCCACCAGCTCGCGGCCGCTGACGCCGCCGTCTCGAGGGCGATGGAGACGATCAAGGCCGCAGGCAAGTGGGACTCGACGATGTTCGTCCTCACTGCCGACCACGGCATCTCGTTCCTGCCGACACTCCCGCAGCGAAACACCGACTTCACCGATCTCGAGCAGTCCGAGGACATCTACCGGGTGCCGATGTTCGTCAAGTTCCCGGGGCAGGCTGCAGGCAGGGCGGACGACTGCCCCGTCACGAACCTGGACATCCTGCCCACCGTGAACGCGGTCCTCGGCACGCAGTCCGGCTGGAAGTTCGACGGCATGTCCGTGCTGGACGGCTGCCCGACGCGTGGCGGCCGCGAGGTGGTGGCGGCAACGGGCGAGAAGCACACGTTCACGTCAGGCTTCGCGGCCGCGCGGGAACGTGCGGACTACTACGCCATGCTCGTGCCGAACACAGGCCCGGTGAGTCGCATCGCCGCTGTCGGCCAGTCCGCCGGCCTGGTGGGCCAGCCGGTGTCGTCAGTGACACAGTCGCCGCTGGTCAGATCGTGGGTTCTGAAGCAGCGCGACGCATTCGCCGCTATCGACGGCCGGCCGGGTTCGACCGTCCCGGCAACCGTCACGGGCACGGTCACGCTGACTGGCCCCGCGGTGGAAGGCACGGAGGGCATCATCGCTGTGGACGGGATTGCCGCAGGTGTCCTCGGGGAACTGTCCGGCCAGGACGGCGAGGTCAAGTTCACGGCGATCCTCGACATCGCACGGCTGGGGGCCGGTGCGCACACGGTGGAGCTCTTCGTGCGGGACGAGAACGGCACGGTCACGCGCGTCGGTCCGCCCGCCTGACTTCCACATCGACGACTGTCCCGGATGTGGTTCGTCCGGGGCTCAGCTGTGACTCACCGGCGCCACTGGGGGGAGTCCTCGATCTCGGTCACAGTGACTGCCACCGCGTCGGAAGGCACGGGATGGCTGATGAGGTAGCCCTGCGCCTTGTGGCACTGAAGTGACGACAGGACGTCCATCTGCTCCAGCGTCTCCACCCCCTCGGCAACGACATCGGCGCCGAGCGACTCCGCCATCGCGATGATCGTGCGCACGAGCGTGTGGGTGCCACCGTCGGCCTGGAGCTCGTTCACGAAGGCCCTGTCGATCTTGACCCGCTGGATGGGGAAGCGCTGGAGCAGGGAGAGCGACGAGTACCCCGTGCCGAAGTCGTCGATGGCGATGCGCACACCGAGTGAGTTCAGCTGGCGGAGGGACGACAACGCCTGGGTCGGCTCGGCGATCATCACGCTCTCGGTGACCTCAAGCCACAGCCGGTCCGCGGGCACGCCGGCACGGGAGAGGGAATCCGAAACGACGGAGACGAACGTGGGGTCGTGCAGCTGCCGGGCAGAGACGTTCACGCTGATGGTGGTGTGCGGCCCGCACGTGCCCGCGTCCATCCACTGGCGCAGGTTCACGAGCGCGTCATGGAGCGCCCACGAGCCGAGCGGCACGATGGTGCCGGTCTCCTCGGCGATGGGGATGAACTCGGCGGGGGAGACGGTGCCGCTGTCGCCCCGGTCCCACCTCATGAGGGACTCGAAGCCCACCACGATCCCGAGTTGCGTGTCGATGATGGGCTGGTGCACAAGACGGACCTCGCCTTTCTCGAGAGCCCTGTAGAGGGCAGTCTCCATGTCGAGCCGGTGCGTGACCCTCTCCACCATCGAGTCGTCGAAGAACGCGATGCAGTTGCGCCCGGCCGCCGGTGCGCGGAACATCGCGGTGTCCGCGTGGCGGAGGATCTCGTCGGCCGTCAGCGAGAGACTCCGCACCGCCATGGCCACGCCGATGCTGGCCGAGACGAACATGTCGCCCTGCCTGAGCGCGAGCGGCGACCGGAGGGAGTCGAGGACGTGCTCGGCCAGCACGACGGCCTGGGTGGCGCTCTCCGTGGCGGGGTCGAGGACCACGAACTCGTCGCCAGAGATCCGTCCGACCCGTGCGTGCGCAGGGACCGAACTGACGAGCCTCCGTGCGACCTCGAGGAGCACGTCGTCACCCGCGGAGTGTCCGAGGCTGTCGTTGATGTTCTTGAAGCGGTCCACGTCGATGAAGAGGACAGTCGGCTGGCGCGAGGTGCCCCACGCCCGCGTCGCGGCGTCCTCGATCAGCTCGAGCATGGCGGTGCGGTTGGGCAGCCCGGTGAGCGGGTCTGTCTGTGCGTTCCTCACCAGGTCGGCCTGGGTCCGCGCGTTCGCGCGCACGGCCTGCACGACCCTCATCATGACGGCCGCGGCCAGCACCACCACCGAGACCGTGCGGACCGAGCGGTCATTGGCCGACTCGGGGTCGGTGGCCGACAGCAGGATGACCGGTGCGACCATGGACGCGGTCACGGTGACGAGGCGGGTCATCAGCGGCGGCGCGGACCGCCTGCGCGACGGCGACATGAGGATGCGGCTCGAGGGGTGCAGCAGGGCGGCCGCGGTGAGAGCGGCGGCCGAGAGGAACGGGGCGAGGAGCACCCCGGGGCCGATGTTCGTGGTGTCACGCGAGTCGACGAGATACAGGATCTCCCCGCACAGGACGCCGATAACCGCGAGCGACGAGAGCGTGACGGCCGGTGTCGGCTGCGCGTCGGAGAACACGACCGTCGCGAGCAGAAAGAGCGCGACAGCGAGCAGCGTGAGCGTGACCCCGCGCAGGGTGGTGACTGCCGGCAGGCCCTCGGACCCGGAGAGCGCGGGTTGGAGCAGAAGCACCCACAGGACCACCCAGGAGCCGAGCCCCACGACCGCCCCGTCCACCAGAACCGCACGGCCGTCGGTGCGCAGCCGACGCCGGGTGACACCGAACAGGGTGGCGCACAGGAGAGCGTGCGCGCCGAGGAGGAGGCCGTCGCGCAGGACGAGCGCCGCGTCGGTGCTGGTGCCCGAGACGACCATGGACGCACCGCCCGCCGCTGCCGCCGCCGTGGCGACAACGGCGAGAACCAGCAGTCTCGGCACCCTGTGCGCCGATGCGGCGACCACGCAGGCGGCGACCAGCAGCAGTCCCGCTGATGCTGTAGCCACCGGGCGGGCCGACCCTGAGACGAGACCCGTCCACGGGACCACGATGCCGGCAAGCGCCACGGACCATGCGAACGATGCGAGAACCTTGCGCACTACCCGTCCTTGCCTGCCTGAACCCCTGAGGACCGTACTACGGGGGCCGAAACTGGGTGCGGATTCGCTCCCTCGGTAGCCTGAGGGGACGATGACTGACGCCACCCCCACCGTTACGGTCGTCGCTCCCGGTTCGCACCTGATGCCGGAACTCCTCGGGCAGAGGGACGAACTGCTCCGCCGCGTCGAGGATGCGTTCGCAGACGTGTCCGTGGTCGTGAGGGGGAACGAGATCACGTGCACCGGCCCCCGTGCTCACCAGGTGGGCCGGCTCTTCGAGGAGATGGTCCTGCTGCTCCAGAGGGGCGAGCGTCTCGACCAGTCCGTGATGGACCGCAGCATCGTGATGGTGCGGTCCGAGCAGCGCCCGAGCACGATCCTCACGGACGACATCCTGAAGGGCTCCCGCGGCCGGATGGTGCGCCCGAAGACTGCAGGCCAGAAGCGGTACGTGGACGCGATCCGGGCGAACACCGTGACGTTCGGGATCGGCCCGGCAGGCACAGGGAAGAGCTGGCTTGCCGTCGCCATGGCCGTGCAGGCACTTCACTCGCGGCAGGTCCAGCGCATCATCCTGACGCGCCCCGCAGTGGAGGCAGGGGAGCGCCTGGGCTTCCTCCCGGGCGACCTGATGGCCAAGATCGACCCGTACCTGCGGCCGCTGTACGACGCCCTCTACGACATGGTGGACCCGGAGGCCGTGCAGAAGCTCATCGAGCGCCAGGCGGTGGAGGTCGCCCCGCTCGCGTTCATGCGCGGCCGCACGTTGAACAACTCGTTCATCATCCTGGACGAGGCGCAGAACACCACGCCCGAGCAGATGAAGATGTTCCTCACCCGCATCGGGTTCGGCTCCAGGGTGGTCGTGACCGGTGACGTGTCGCAGATCGACGTCCCCGACGGGCGCAGCGGGCTGGTGAACCTGGAGAGGACGCTAGGCGGGGTGGAGGACCTCGCGTTCGTCTACCTCGACGGGTCGGACGTGGTGCGCCACCGCATCGTCGCGGACATCGTCGCAGCGTACGAGCGGTCGGGGAGCGACGCGGGCAAGCCCCGCCGGAGGGGCACGGACCGTGGCTGACCCCCGACAACGAGGCCAGAACCCGAAGCGTGCAGGGGGTGACGGCGTCCCCGACGTTTTCTGCTCGGACGAACAGGATGCTCAACCCGTGGACGTCTCCCGGTGGCGTGCTCTGGCCCTCGCGACCCTCGTCGACCAGGGCGTGCGGGGAGGGTGCGAGATGTCGCTCTTCTTCGTGGACGAGGCCACCATCACGGACCTGAACCTCGAGCACATGGGCAAGCAGGGGCCCACCGATGTCCTGTCGTTCCCGATGGACGGTCTGGATGTGGTCGCAGAGGGACAGGGGCCCGGTGCGGTCTCGCGGGGCCCGGCCCGTCCGCACCCGGACCCGGACGACGCCCCGATGATGCTGGGCGACGTGGTGCTGTGCCCGGCTGTCGCACTCAGCCAGTCCGCGGCGCACGCAGGCACCTACGATGACGAGATAGCACTGTTAGTAGTCCACGGAGTCCTCCACGTGCTCGGTTTCGACCATGCGAACCCGGCAGAGGCATCGGAGATGCGGTCCCGCGAGCGGGAGATCCTGGAGGCCCATCACTGGCGCGGGCCGGCTCCCGCGGGATTCCGCCAGGAGCACCAGGAATGATCGCGGCAGCCCCCACCACCGCGGACGTCTGGATGCTCGTCGCCATCGTCGTGCTGTTGTTCGTCCTCATCTTCCTCTCGATCGCCGAGATGGGGCTGTCGCGCGTGTCGAAGCCGAAGGCCCAGGCGCTCGCGGACTCCGGGGTCCGCGGCGGCCAGGCCCTGCTCGGTCTCGTCAGCCACCCGGAGAAGTGGGTGAACCCGCTTCTCCTCTCGGTGAACGTGTCCCAGACGGTGCAGGCCACGCTCACGGGCGTCGTGGCGGGCCGTCTGTTCGGGGCGGTCGGGGTGGCGGTCGGCGTGGTGCTGAACGTGATCGTGTTCTTCGTGCTCGCCGAGGCCGTCCCGAAGACCTACGCCGTGCAGCAACCCGACAGGGCTGCCCTCAGCACCGCCCGTGTCACGTCCCTGCTGGTGGGCTTCTCGCCGTTGCGGCTCGTCTCCAGGGGTCTGATTGGGCTCACGAACATCATCGTGAAGGGAAAGGGCCTGGAGCAGGGCCCGTTCGTCGGGGAGCAGGAGTTCCTCGGCATCGTCGAGGCCGCCGCCGAGGAGGAGATCATCGAGCACGAGGAGCGCGAGCTCATTGAGTCGATCATCGAGTTCGGTGACACGGTGGTGCGCGAGATCATGGTCCCGCGTCCGGACATCATCGCCGTCGAGTCAGACACCACGGTTGACGCGGCCCTCGACCTGTGCTTCGAGCACGGCGTGAGCAGGGTGCCGGTGCTGCGCGAGGATGATGACCAGGAGGATGTCATCGGCATCGCCTACGCGAAGGACCTCATGAGGGCAGTGCGCGCCGGTGACGGCGGTGGCACCGTGGAATCGCTCGTCAGGACCGCTGTCGTCGTGCCCGAGAACAAGCCCGTCTCCAAGTTGATGCGCGACATGCAGCGGGACCACTTCCACATGGCGGTCGTGGCCGACGAGTACGGCTCCATCGCCGGCCTCGTCACGCTTGAAGACTGCCTGGAGGAACTCGTGGGCGAGATCGTCGACGAGCACGACGCCGAGGATCCCGAGATACGGCAACTGGACAACGGCGACACGCTGGTGGACGCAGGGATGGCGGTGTCGGACTTCAACGAGCACTTCTCGCTGCGCATCCCGGACGAGGACTGGGACACGGTGGGCGGTTTCGTCTTCGGCACCCTGGAGCACGTGCCCGTGGTGGGGGAGTCGATCTCCCACGAGGGCTGGCGTCTCACCGTCGAGGCCATCGAGGGCCGACGGATCCGCACCCTCAGGATCACGCCGCTGGTCGAGACCGACTAGCCGGAGGGGGCGCTGTCGGCGCCGACATCGGCGAACCCGGGGCTGCGGAGCACGGGCAGGCCCCACACGAGTGCCGCCGCGGTGACAGCGGAACCGAGAAAGTACGGCGCCCGGAGCCCCAGGTAATGGGCGGTCTGGCCCCCGACGGCGGCACCGAGGGCGATGGAGCCCGTGCCGATGAAGCGGTACGCACTGTTGACGCGCCCGAAGAGTTCCGCCGGGATGACACGTTGGCGGTAGCTGACCGTGACGACGTTCCAGACCGTGCCTGCGAGCGACACGGCGATGGACATGACGGCGAAGAGGGCGATCGAAGGGAACGCCGCCCTGACCGCATCGGCGACGGTGAACACCGCGTACGCGCCGATGATCGAGGTCGCCACCCCCAGGCGTCCCGCAATCCGGTCCCCGAGAAGCCCGCCGAGAATCGCCCCGACGGAGGTGAGCGCGAGGAGCAGTCCGTATCCACGCGGCCCGACATCCAGGTAGCGGAATGCGAACTTCACGAAGATGGCCTCGCCGAACATCAGTGCCCCGTTGGTGACCCCTAGCAGCACGGCGAGGGTGCGCAGCTTGCGGTGGTGCCACAGCCATGACATGCCTTCGCGCAGGTCCCGCAGGAACGTCCCGCGGGTCGCCGGGGGTGCCTCCGTTCCGTCCCGCCCGGGCTGTCTGATCGTGGCCACCAGCACCGCGGCGAGGGCGAGTGCCGCACCGTTGATGCCGAACGGCACGCCGGCCGCGATCACGAACAGCCACGAGCCGAGAGGGAGCCCGATGAACGAGTTCGTCACGACCTCCACGGAATACAGCAGGCCGTTCGCACGGTGCAGGGCACTGGCCGGCACTATGGAAGGCAGGAACGCCTGCGAGCCCATGTCGAAGAACACCTCGGCGCATCCGATGACGAGCAGAGCCGCCAGCAGGGACCAGATCCTCACGGTGTCAGTGGCGACGAGCGCGGCGATCAGTGCGTACATCGCGGCACGCACGGCAGTGGCGGTGACGATGACCCGTTTCGTGTCCCACCTGTCCAGCCACACGCCGGCCGGGAGACTGAGGACCAGCCACGGGACCATGGAGGAGAACGCGACCAGACTGATGAGGCGCGCGTCGTCAGTCAGCGTGATGGCCAGGAGCGGCATGGCGGCGGCATTCGCCCCGTCGCCCAGATTCGACACCGCGGATGCCGCGAACTGACGCCAGTACGGCCCGGGAAGCCTCGTCTCGATCTCTGTCACTTCTCGAGCGTACGCAGCCTTGCGTTCGGTCAGCCCAGCGAGGCCGCGAGATCCGCGCGCACCGGCTTGCCGAGAGCCGTCCGCGGGATGGTCGCCACCACGTGCAGGTGTTTCGGCGCGCAGTGCGCCGGCATCGTCAGCTTGACGTGTTCGCGTATCGCCCCGAGGGTCACGTCCCCCCGCGCCACCACAAACGCGTGCACCGCCTGGCCCCACTCCGGGTCGTTGATCCCGACCACGCAGCACTCGACGACGGCCGGGTGGGTGTTGATGACTGCCTCGACGGGCTCGGGCCACACGTTCTCGCCGCCCGTGATGATGAGGTCGCCCTCGCGCCCATCGACGCGCAGTGTGCCTTCATCGTTCAGCGATCCCATGTCGCCCGTCCTCAGCCATCCGTCGGCGTCAATCGGTGACGGACCGTCGCGGTAGGCGCGCATGAGCATCGGGCCGCGGAGATGGATGATGCCGTCCACGACCCTCGCCTCCACGCCCTCCAGTGGCGTGCCGTCGTAGACGACGCCGCTGCCCGTCTCCGTCATCCCGTAGGTGGCGATGCAGTTCGAGGGGCGCGGGGACGGCGGCCGCGATCCACCGAGCACGACGAACCGGTACAGGCCGGGGTCCACACGGAGGAGTGCCGTCGGGACCAGGGAGACGAGCGTCGCGCCGTCGCGGGCCGCGGACTCGTAGGCCTCGGGCGAGAACGATTCCGCGGTGAGGAGTCGCGTGCCGGTGACGACGCTGCGCGTCACCACCGACAGCCCGCCCACGGGGGCGGGGGGCAGGCAGGCGAACCACGCGTCATCCGCGCCGACACCGAGCCTGGCGTGGACTGCAATGGCGCTCGCCCTGACGGCGTCATGGGTGAGCACGGCTGCCTTCGGTCTCCCCGTGCTCCCGCTTGTGGCCACCACGAGAGCGTCACCGGTCTCGACCGGACTGCCCTCCAGGGCGGTGGTCCCGCTGGCATCCACGACACTGGTGGGGGCAACGGCCCGCACCAGGTCCTGTTGTGCCGCCCGGGGGAGCCGCTGGTCCAGCGGGAAGACAGCGTCGCCTGCATCCCATGCACGTCGCAGTTCCGACACGAAGCGGTCGCCGAGCGGCATATCCAGGCAGACCAGTTCGTTCACACCGTGAGCGTATTGGGGTTCCCCGCGGGGGAGCGCGGGGATGGGACACTGGGGAGGTGACTGCAGATGGACCTCCCGCCGGACTGAGAATGTGGTGGGAGGGCGCCAGGCCGCGCACTCTCCCCGCTGCAGTGGTGCCAGTTGCGGTGGGTGCAGCGAGCGCGCACGGGGCCGACGGTGCGGTGTGGTGGAGGGTCGTTCCCGCGCTCCTCGTGAGCCTGGCGCTGCAGGTGGGCGTCAACTACGCGAACGACTACAGCGATGGCATCCGCGGCACTGACGAGGCGCGTGTGGGGCCGCTCCGTCTGGTTGGTTCCGGCGCGGCGCCGGCAGCACGGGTGAGGCAGGCCGCATTCCTGGCGTTCGGTGCCGCGGGAGCGACCGGGTTGGTTCTCGCTGCCGTCACGACCTGGTGGCTCCTCGTTGTCGGCGCTGCCGCCATCGCATCCGCATGGTTCTACACAGGGGGGCCACGGCCGTACGGCTACGCGGGACTCGGTGAGTTGTTCGTGTTCGTCTTCTTCGGCCTGGTGGCGACGGCCGGCACCGGGTACGTGGTCGCGGAGAGTGTCACCTCGACGATGCTCGTGTCCGGCAGTGCCGCGGGGTGCTTCGCGTGCGCACTCCTCGTCATCAACAACCTGCGCGACATCCCGGGGGACACTCTCGCCGGCAAGAGGACGCTGGCTGTGCGCCTCGGTGACAGGACCACACGGGGGTTGTTCGTGTCTCTCTTTCTGGCGGCTGGCGTGCTCGTGGTGGTGTCCGCTGCGCTCCACGGACCGGCGGCGCTCACGGGTCTCGCAGGCGTGGCGGCTGCCTGGCCGGCGATTCGCGCCGTGAGGTCGGGGGCCACCGGCCGCACTCTCGTTCCGGTCCTCGGTGATGTGGGGCGCGCCCAGCTCGTGTTCGGCGTGGCCTATGCGGCCGGGTTGGTCATGGCTGCTGCGTGAGCAGCCAGTCCTGCAGCACCCGCGCGGTCTCGGTCGTTGCCTCCAGGTGCACGGTGTGGCCTGCGCCCTCCACCTCGACGTGACTGCTGCCCGCGACCGCCCGGTGCATCCGTGCACCGATCGCGGTGAACTTGGCGTCACGTGAGCCGGTGATGATCAGTGTCGGGACATTGATGCCCGCCAGCCGGGGCCAGAGACTCTCCTGCGTGCCCGTGCCCGCGTGACGCAGGGAATCCGCGAGACCACGCGGCGAGTTCCGTGACCTCTCCCCGCGCATTGCCATGGCCGGCGGGAGCCCGGAGAACATCGGGCTGGCCAGCCACTCCTCCACGAACGCAGGAGTGCCGATCTCCTCGATGTGGTCAGCCAGTGCGTCATCGGCCAGCCTGCGGGCGTTCCTCTCTGCGGGGTCCTCGATGCCGGCCGTGCCGCTGATGAGGACGAGGCCCGTCACCTTCCCCGGATGCGCCAGGGCGGCGTGCAGTGCCATGCGGGCACCCATCGAGTAGCCGACGAGCACTCCCGTTCTCATCGTCGCCGCGATGTCGTCCCCGCACTGCCACAGCCTCCTTGCCCCGTCCGGGGACCCGCCGTGACCGGGAGCATCGATCAGCGTTGACTCGACAGAGTGCATGAGCGCCAGTAGCGGTGACCACGACCCGCGTGTCTGCGTGAACCCGTGGACGAAGGCGACCGGGCGGCCCGTTCCCACCGTCTCGCGGGAGAGCATCACGAGCGGGTGCTCACTTCGCGAGCACCCGCTCGAGGACGTTGACGAAGACCTCCACGTCCTGTGCGCCCGGCACCAGGAACCGGTCGTCGATGACGAACGTCGGGACCGCCGAGATCTCCCGCTCCATCGCGGCCTGCAGGTCTGCGACCACCTCGGACTTGCCGCCGTCCCCGTCCAGCCATGCGGCCAGTGCGTCTGCATCCATGCCCACCTCGCCGGCACAGCGTGCGACGGTGGCGGCGTCACCGACATCCAGACCCTCTGTGAAGTAGGCGCGGAGCAGTCGTTCCTTCAGTGAGTCCTGCAGCGCGGGGCCACCGGTCTCGAGCGCGCGGTGCAGGGCGCGGTGGGCGAGGACTGTGTTCGCGCGCAGGGCGATGTCCATGCGGAACTCGATCCCGTCAGCCGCAGCCGTCCTGGTGACGTGCCCGAGGATCTGCTCGGCCCGTTCCCTGCCGCCGAACTTCTTGGCATAGGCGTCCCGGACCGGGGTGCTCGCCCCGGCCGGCGCCGTGGGGTCCAGTTGGTAGGCGCGGTAGACGACCTCGATCGGCTCCGTGACACCTTTCTCCCTGAGCACGGCGAGCGCCTTCTCGAAGCGGCGCTTGCCGATGTAGCACCACGGGCACACCACGTCGGACCAGATTTCGACTCGCACGGTGCGAGACTAGGCGCATGGCTTCCCCGGGCGACACCTCGGCGACATTCTGCGCGGCACTCGTGGACGAGTGGGTGCGCCAGGGCGTGGCACATGCGGTGGTGGCACCAGGCAGCCGGTCCACGCCGCTTGCGGTCGCCATCGCGCGGGAGCCCCGCCTGAGGCTGCACCTGTTCCATGACGAGCGCAGCGCCGGTTTCGCCGCCCTCGGCATCGGCCGCGCAACCGGCATCCCGGCCGTCCTGCTCTGCACATCGGGCACAGCGGCGGCGCACTTCGTCGCGCCCGTCCACGAGGCGAGCCTCAGCAGGGTCCCCATGGTCGTGTGCACGGCCGACCGCCCGCCGGAGCTGCGCGACGTGTCGGCGCCACAGACGATCGACCAGACGAAGATGTTCGGGGACGCTGTGCGCTGGTTCCACGACCCGGGGGTGCCGTCAGAAGATGCCTCGCGCACGTGGCGGTCACTTGCGCGCCGTGCCCTGGCTGCGAGCCAGGGCACGCTGCCCGGGCCGGTGCACCTCAACCTGCCGTTCCGTGAACCATTGCTGGGGGAGGCCGGAGAGCTCCCGCCGGCGGAAGACGCGGCAATCATCGCTGCGACTCTCGGTGTCGAGGCCGGGAGCGTGTCTCGTCTGGGCGGCCTGATGTCTGGCAGGCGCGGGGTGCTCGTCGCTGGCCGTGGCGCGGCCCCCGGCGTCCTTGCTCTTGCGGAGGCCGCAGGGTGGCCCGTGTTCGCTGATTCCCAGAGCGGACTTCGCGAGTGCCACCCGAACGTGGTCGTCGGGTTCGACCCGGTGCTGCGCTCCGAAGCCCTGACTTCACGCCTCGTGCCAGAAGTGATCGTACGTGTGGGTGACCCGCCCGCATCCAAGGTGCTCGCACAGTGGGCGGTGCGCACCGGCGCGGACATCGTGCAGATCAGCGACCATGAGAACGTCGTGGATCCCGACCACTCGGTGGTGCTCTCGGTCCCCGGCCCGGTGGACAGGATCTGCGGCATGCTCGCCGGCTCTATCCGGGCTTCGGGTGAGGACTGGCTCCGAGGCTGGATGACCGCGGAGTCCGCCGCCCAGAAGGCGATCTCCCGCCACACCGACGAGCACTTCGTGGAGCCCACGGTCGCGAGGAGGGTGGCGGACACGATGTCCCCTGGCGACAACCTGGTCGTGTCGTCGTCTATGCCGGTCCGCGATCTCGAGTGGTTCGGCACGGTGACCCCCGGCGTGCGGGTCCACTCCAACAGGGGGGCCAACGGCATCGACGGCGTGGTGAGCACGGCGGTGGGTGTTGCGCTCGCCACAGGACGCCCGACCACCCTCCTCATCGGGGACGTCGCGATGGTCCACGACTCGAACGGCATGTGGGGGCTGTCGCGCCGCGGGGTGGACCTGCGCATCGTCGTGACCAACAACGACGGCGGCTCCATCTTTTCTTTCTTGCCGCAGGCCACTCAGGTGGACGCGGCGACCTTCGAGACCCTCTACGGCACGCCGCACGGGGTCGACTTCGCGGCACTGAGTGCGGCGCACGGCATCGCGCACGTGGCAGTGACTGAACGGGCATCGTTCGAGGCGGCGCTCCCCGGAGCAGGCCCGCGAATGGTCGAGGTCGTCTTCGACAGGTCCGCGAACGTCGCTGCCCACGAGGCGCTGAACGCGGCCGTGACGGCGGCGGTCGATGCCGCTACGGCCTGACGATCGCCGACAGCATCGCCTGGAACTTTGCCTGGGTCTCGGCCAGTTCCGCCGCGGGGTCGCTCTCGGCCACGATCCCGCCTCCCGCGAACAGGCGGGCGGTCCGCCGGTCGGCAGAGAACTCGGCGCACCTGATGGTGACCGCGAACGTGCCGTCCCCGTGACGGTCGACCGTTCCGACGGCACCCCCGTAGTCACCGCGCTCCATCGGCTCGTGTGTCTGGATGAACTCGATCGCGTCCGCGGAGGGCGAGCCCCCGAGCGCGGGCGTGGGGCACAGGGCCCTGACGAGGGTCATCACGCTCGGGCGGGGTTCCGACAGGGCGCCCTCGATTGCAGTGCCGAGGTGCTGCACGTTCGCGACGGTCACGATGCTGGGCTCGGGCTCCCAGTCGAGGTACGAGCACCACGGCAGCAGTGTGTCGTGGACCATGTCAATGACCACACGGTGCTCGACCTGGTTCTTTGTGCTGGCAACGAGCCCAGCCGCGAGGCGCGCATCGGTGTCCGGGTCGCCAGTGCGCGGGGCAGTGCCGGCGAGGGGATGGCTGCGGACCGTGCGGCCCTGCACCTGGATGAGCAGCTCCGGCGATGCCCCGATGAGGCCACCCACACAGAACCTGTAGCTGTTCCCGAACGAGGCGCGGAGCCGCAGCAAGACGGCGTGCACATCGATCGGGGCCGCGGCCTCGACCGTGACGTCGCGGGCGATGACGGCCTTCAGCAGTCGGCCAGCCCGCACGGCGTCCCGTGCGCCCTCGACCGCGGCAAGGTATTCATCCACGGGCATGCGGGGCGCGACCGAGAACGAGTTTGCGGTCGGCGCTGGCGGCGTGCTCTCCAGGGCACTGGCCACGGCCTCGTCCAGGGCTGAGTCTGTGAGGGATGCGGCATCGGTATCGACGACGGTCACGTAGCTCCGGCCATCGGAGTCCTTGGTGACGACGGTGCGCGGCAGGACGAACCGTGCCGGACTACCGGGGAGGAAGGGGACCACGCCGAACAGGTGCGGGCCGTGCCCGGGCGGCGGGTCCTGCCCGTCCGCCGGCCGAAGGGCTGTGAGAAGACGGTCGAGGTCGTGCTCGGCCACTTCCAGTGCGGAGCCCCGCCCGGCCGCGCCCACACCGTCGCGCACGAACAGCATGCCGTCTCCGCGGCACACGTCGTTCAGGTCGACGTGCCCCTCCAGCCGGCGCGACCTGAAGTACATCACTCGTCCCGTGTGCCGACCATCAACTGGGTCAGGCCGCCGCTCAGCTGGGTGTGCGCCGCGTCCGAGAAACCTGCTGCACGGAGCATGCCGACCAGTTCGTCACGCGGGGGGAGGTATGCGACGCTCCGCGGCAGGTACCTGTACGCGGGCCCGTCGCTGAGGAGGGCGCCGATGCGCGGCACGACCTTGCCGAAGTAGATGTTGTTGCCGAACCGGATGAGCGGATTGTGGGGCACCCCCACATCGAGGAGCGCGACCCTGCCGCCGGGCCTGATCACGCGGGCGCACTCGCGGAAGAAGACGTCCAGGTCAACGAGATTGCGTAGGGCGAAGCCGCACATGATGCCGTCGACCGCCCCGTCCGGCACGGGCAGACAGAGGATGTCGGCCTGGGCCCGGGGCGCGCCTGAGGTGTCGTTCGAGAGCATCCCGAAGGAGAGGTCTACGGAGACCGACTCCAGCCCGGCCCTGCGCATGTCCACGCACAG
This sequence comes from Actinomycetota bacterium, assembly GCA_046091825.1. Classification (GTDB taxonomy): domain Bacteria; phylum Actinomycetota; class Acidimicrobiia; order Acidimicrobiales; family Ilumatobacteraceae; genus UBA2093. Next base: position 32,386 of record JBJTCK010000077.1, read on the forward strand.
GTCGCCCGTGCCGGAAGCGAGATCGAGCACCCGGGAGCCAGCGGGGAGTGCGAGGTCGCGCACGGCCCTGCGCCGCCAGCGCACGTCCAGGCGGAACGTCATGATGCGGTTGACCATGTCGTAGCGCGGCGCGATCGCGTCGAACATGCTCTGGACCATGGCTGCCTTGTCGGCACCCTCGGGCAGGCTGTCGCGGTCCCAGCTGTTGCTCACGGGCCAAGGC
>JBJTCK010000078.1:0-4467 GCA_046091825.1 Actinomycetota bacterium
ACACCGAGGTCGACGAGTAGTTCGCGACGTAGGCCTTGGTGCCGTCGGGTGTGACGGCCACGGATCGAGGGTCGTTCCCCACCGTGATGGTTGCGACCACTGCGTTTGTGCTGGTGTTGATGACGCGCACCAACCGAGAGGTGACGTCGGGGACGTAGAGAAACGCGCCGTTCGGAGTGAGTCCCGAGTGCATGGGGTTGCCGATGCCGGTGATGGTGGAGGCGACGGTGTTTGCCGCACCGCTCGCGCCGGGCCCGGCCGTGCCGCTCAGGTCGGCGACGGACAGGGCCGTGACACTCGCCCGCACCGTGCCCTCGCCGCAGCCGGTGGCGGTGACGGTGAACGTGGTGCCGGGTTGATCACCGGTGACACTGAACGAGCAGCCCGATGCGGTGCCGGCGTTGGTGATGTCGGTGCCGACGAGACCGGTGATCTGTTCGTTGAACGTGAGCGCGAAGGTCTGTGTCGTGGCGTTGGTGGGTGTGGCCGAGGTGGCACCGAATGTGGCGATCGGAGCACCCAGAACCGGGTCCACGACGCTCGTTGACCCGGCGGTCACGTTGGCGGCAGGGCCCGCATTGCCGGCGGAGTCGGTGATGGTGCCGGCGAGGAGGCGCGCAATCAGGGTTCCGGCGGAGCAACTGGTGACCGTGACCGTGATGGTGGTGCCGGATGACGCACCAGGAGTGAACACGCACCCGGTGGCCGAGCCGGCGTTGTCGAAGTCGGCGGCACCGACGCCCGTGATGGTCTCGCTGGCGGTGAGTGTGTAAGTGCCGGAGGACGAGAACGGCGAGGTGGGCGTTGCCGTGAACGATGCGGTGGGCACCGTCCGGTCGATGGTGACGGATGCAGAGGGGGCCGACCCGCTGCCGTTCACGACCGTGACGGAGCCACTGTCGTAGTTGTTCACGTACATCTTGTCGCCGCCCGAGGTGGTGGTGATCGTCCACGGGTATGTGCCCACGGTGATGGTGGACCCGAGTGCGTACGTGGACAGGTTGACCATGCGGAGGGTGCTGTAGCCGTACTGGCCCACGTACAGGGTGGAGTCGTCGGGGGAGGTGGCAAGTGCCATGGGGTTCGAGAACCCCGTGACCGTGGTCGCCACCGTGTTGGTCGTGGTGTTGATGACCGACACCGAGCCGGAGGAGTAGTTCGCCGCGAACACACGGTCACCCGCGGTGGAGATTGTCACCTCGTGCGGGCTGCTGCCGACGGCCACGTTGGTGACGAAGGAGTTGGTCGTCGCGTTGAGAACGCTCACCGTGGCGTTGTTCACGTTGCCCGTGTAGAGGCGTGTGCCTGCCGGGTTGATCACGAGGGACCACGGACCATGGCCATTCGTCGGGATGGTGGCGGTGACGGTGTTGGTTGCGGTGTCGATGACCGACACGGACTGCCCCCCGTGATTCGCCACGTACGCCTTCGTGCCGTCGGGGCTGAAGACCACGCGGTTCGGCTGGGCACCGACATTGATCGTGGCGGTGCGGGTGTTGGTTGCGGTGTCGATGACCGACACGGCATTGGAGTTGATGTTGGCCACGTAGACCTTCGTGCCGTCCGGTGACACCGCTGCCGACCGGGCCCCGGACCCCACCGTGACGGTGGCGGTGACGGTGTTGGTGGCTGTGTTGATGACGCGCACCGTCGAGGAGTTGTCGGGGACGTAGAGGAACGCGCCGCTCGGCGTGATCCCGCTGTGCATCGGCATGCCGAGACTCGTGATGGTCGCTGCCACGGTGTTTGCCGCACCGCTCGCGCCGGGCCCGGCCGTGCCGCTCAAGTCGGCTATCGACGAGGGGAGCAGGCGTGCCCGCACAGTGCCCTCACCACAACTCGATGACGTCACAGTGAACGTGGTGCCGGGTTGATCACCGGTGACACTGAACGAGCAGCCCGATGCGGTGCCGGCGTTGGTGAAATCTGACCCGTCGAGACCGGTGACCTGCTCGTTGAAAGTGAGGGCGAATGTCTGGCTCGCTGAGTTCGTGGGGGTGGCTGAAGTCGCGCCCCAGGTGGCGATCGGTGCGCCCAGTACCGGGTCCACCACCCACGTGTTCGACGAGTTGTTGCCGGTGACACCCGAGACTGTCTCGCGAGCACGGAACGTGTGCGAGCCGGGGGAGAGGCTCGTCAGCGAGACGGGGCTGGTGCACGGTGCCCACGCGGCCCCGTCGAGGCTGCATTCGAACGTGCCCCCAGAACCGGAAAGGGTGGCGGTGGCGGTGGTGGCCGCGACAGTGCCTGTGGGCAGACCGGTGACCGTGGGGGCCACCGGGGCCACAGTCATTGTCGCGGTGCCCGACGCGTTCACGGCAGCAGGTGCATCGGAGGACTGGCCGCCGTACTCGACGAAGTACGTGCTCTGCGTGGTGGCACAGTCGATGTCGTCCCACTGGCTGGACGTGGAGTACGCGGCGCAGTTCTGTGAGGTGCTGCCGGCCGGCTGCCCCGAGTACCAGTTCGCGTAACGGCCGCTCACCGCCGACCCGGCCGCTGCACCAGACCAGAACTGTGTGCCCGCCTCTGGCCCGGCAACCCAGCGCCAGGCCCCATCGACAGCCGCATCGCTGCCGCCGATCCATCCGCTCGTGGCGGTGCCCCCGCCGAGCTGGCTGACGATGACCGAGTTCTCGGCCGACGAGGTCACGTTCATCAGATAGCCGGTGCGACCCGCGAAGGTGCGACCCGCCGCGGCCGACTGCGCCTGAGCGTGGGTGAGCGTTGCGGTGACACGTTCGTAGTACCTGCCGGTGGACGGCAGGTATGCGACCGTGGTGGACCCGGGCGTGACGCGCACGTCGAGCGTGGGGGAGGACCCGCTGACCAGGCCCTGGTACTGCAGGGTCGCGAGGGCGGTGTTCGCCGCTGCCGGGGTGGCGTTGAACCCGATTGCCCCCGAGTTGTTGGCGGTCCACTGCGCCGCGGTGTAGCCCGGGATGGCAGACAGGCCCGTCGTGGTCGTGAGTTTCACATACCCGGAGCTTGCCGTGACCACCACGTTCACGGTCCCCGCCGTGATGTTGTTCAGGCTGACCGCACTGGACCGGGAGGCGATCGACACGAACACCCCGGTGTCCACCGGTACGGAGGAGGGCACGCTCACGGACGGTGTCGCCACTGTGACGGACGCGGCGTCGTACTGTGCGGCAGGACCGGTGTTGCCTGCCAGGTCAGAGATGGATCCCGCGGCCAGTGACAGGGCAACCGACCCGCTGGGACACCCCGAGAGGGTCACGAGGAGGACGGTGGCGCCGGAGGTCCCGGTGGACACCGAACAGCCCGCCAGACCGCTCACGGACACGTCACCGGGGGCAAAACCCGTGACTGCCTCGTTCATGTTGATCGTGTAGGTGAACTCATTCAGGTTCTGGGTGCCGCTCACCCCTGTGATGCTCGTGACGCTGGGTGCTGTGTTGTCGATGACGGCGTTCGTGGAGACTGTGTTCGAGTCCGGGATGGTGATCGCACCAGCAGTCCAGTTGACGGAGCCCGCGAGGAGGGTCACGTTCAGGGTCCCGTCGCCGTTTCCTGTCTGGGCGACGTTCAACGTGTAGTTGGTCGAGGAGTTCTCAACGAGACCGGTGATGGCCCATCCGGTTGAGGTGCCCCCGAGAGCGAAGTCGCCCGTGGCGACTCCAGTGACCGGTTCACCGAAGGTGACGTCGAACGACATGCTGTCCGCATTGGTGGGGGTAGCCGATGGGGTGATCGTGACTGCCGGCGTGTAGGAGATGACCGCAGACGCGAACCCGAGGGTCTCGTCACTTCCGAATGCGAAGGCAGGAGAGTAACTCTCATAGTGGAAGTACCACCGCTGGTTGGTGGGGTCCACGACGAAGCTCGCTATATCGGACATTCCGGAGGTCGACAGGACGGTCTGCTGAGTGCTCGAGCCGACCTGGTACCTGACGATGTTCGATCCGTTCGCCACGGTGAGCCAGAGTTCACCGTCGAAGAATTCCGCGACCCCCCACGACATGTAGGACGTGGTGTTCTCGGTCGAGTTGCGCGTGACCGAGCGTGTTCCACGGTTGTAGACCTGCCCAGAGGGAAGATCGATGTCGTAGACCGTGCCGTCCGAATGGCGGTAGACGACCCGCCCGTACCCGGAGTAGATCTCGCCACCGCTGTAGGGAATCGAACTCGAGAGCGTGATGACGGTCGGGCTCGCGGGGACCGAGCCGGTTGTCTGGTCCAGTTCGGTCAACTTGGTGAAGTTGCCGCTCGAACCCACGACATCGAAGACGTAGGCCTTCATCGAACGAAGGTCCGACACCGGGGCGTCATGTGCTGCGTTCAATGCCGCATTTGACAGCCCGGAGAGATCGGTCTTGTTGGCACCGGTGAAATTGTTGTCGCCTCTGAGGAAGACCTTCGTCGCCGAGAGTGCCATGCCGCCTCGGTCGTCACCGGTCCAGCCGGCAACCTCAATCGCCGTTCTTGCGGTCGTGGAGGCCGTGA
>JBJTCK010000079.1:0-49100 GCA_046091825.1 Actinomycetota bacterium
CGTGAAGAACGTGAGGGCCCTGAAGGACGCTGCCGGCGCCCCCGCGGAGACGGCGAACCTCATGGCGATGGTCCCGGAGGGGTTCGAGCTCTATAGCGGCGACGACGGACTCACCCTTGCGTTCCTTGCCTACGGCGGCGCCGGGGTGATCGGGGTCGCCACGCACTGGAGCGCGCCGGAGCACCAGCGGATGATCACCGCTTTCAAGAAGGGCGACGTCGCGGAGGCGCGCCGCATGAACGACATCCTCCTCGAGAGCTACGCCTTCGAGACAGGCGATGACAACCCCAACCCGATCCCGAGCAAGGTGATGATGAACCACCTCGGGTTCGACGTGGGCGAGTGCCGTCTGCCCATGGGCCCGCCGCCCGCCGGGCTTGCCGAGCGGGCCGCGAAGGTGCACGCGAACCTCGAGAAGGCGCGCGCAGCCCTCCGCTGAGACCCCGCATGGCATCACCCGTACGCATTTACTTTCTCGGTGGCCTCGGCGAGATCGGGCGCAACTGCATGGTCCTCGAGCAGAACGACCGCCTGTTGATGATCGACTGCGGCCTCATGTTCCCCGATGCCGACATGCACGGCATCGACCTGGTGCTGCCCGACTTCACGTTCCTGCGCGAGAACGCCGACAGGATCGTGGGGTGCGTGGCTACCCACGGCCACGAGGACCATGTGGGCGGCCTGCAGTTCCTGCTGCGCGACATCGAGTTCCCGGTCTACGGCTCCGCGGTCACGCTGGGCCTCGCCCGCAACCGCATCGAGGAGGCGGGCCTGCTGAAGCGGACCCAGCTTGTCGAGGTGCGCGACGGCCAGCGCATCGACATCGGCGGCTTCGACGTGGAGTTCCTGCCCGTCACGCACTCCGTGCCGCACGCGCACGCGATCATCGTGCACACGGACCAGGGCGTGGTCGTGCACTCCGGGGACTTCAAGCTGGACCTCACGCCGGTCGACAACCGGCGCACCGACCTGGCCCGCCTCGGCGAGCTCTCCAGCACCGTCGGCATCCGGCTGCTCATGTGCGACTCCACCAACGCCGAGGAGGCCGGCCACGCGCCCAGCGAGCGGAGCATCGGCGGCGTGCTGCGCAACCTCTTCCACGAGCACCGCGACCGCCGCATCATCACGGCCAGCTTCGCCAGCCACATCCACCGCGTCCAGCAGATCATCGAGGCCGCCCGGGAGCACGACCGCAAGGTCGCGTTGATGGGCCGCAGCATGCAGAAGAACGTCAAGCTCGCCATCGACCTGAAGCTGCTCAGCGTGCCTGCCTCCGTCTTCATCGACGTGGAGGAGATCGAGAAGTTCCCGCCGGAACGGGTGTGCGTCATCTCCACAGGCTCCCAGGGCGAGCCCATGTCGGCGCTTTCGCTGCTGTCGCGCGGGGAGAGCAAGTGGCTGAAGGTCGGCAACGACGACACGATCATCCTGTCCAGCCACGCGATCCCCGGCAACGAGGGCAACGTGAACCGCGTCATCGACGGCCTGATGCGCGCAGGTGCGAAGGTGGTGCACAGCGGGATCGCCGACGTGCACGCGACCGGGCACGCGCAGGCCGACGAGCTGAAGACTTACCACTCGATCGTGCGGCCCGAGTGGTTCGTGCCCGTGCACGGTGAGTACCGCCACCTGCGCGCCCACGCAGAGCTCGCCGTGCTGATGGGGTCCGACCCCTCGACCGTGCTGCAGGCGACCGACGGCGACGTCCTGGAGCTGGATGACGAGGGGATGTCCTTCGTCGGCAAGATCCCCGCGCACTATCTCTTCGTGGACGGCATCGTTGGCGACGTCGGCCAGGGTGTGCTGCGCGACCGGCGCGTGCTCGCCGAGGAGGGCGTGGTGGTGGTCATCGCCACCGTGGACAGCGAGACGAACGAGGTCATCACCGGCCCGGAGATCATCACCCGAGGCTGGGTCTACGCCCCCGAGGCGGACGACCTGCTCGACGAGGCGGAGGACGCCGTCCGTGCCGCCCTGGAGCGCGCGCTGCGCGACGGCGTGACCGAGATCGACAACCTGGAGCGCGAGGTGCGCCGTGCCACCGGCAAGTTCGTCAGCGACCGCACGAAGCGGCGCCCGATGATCGTGCCCGTGGTGATGACCACCTGACGCCCGCCCCGCCTCCCGGGCAGGTGCAGTGGCAGGCATAAGGTGTGCCCATGTACGGGGCACAGGCACTCATCACGACTCTCGTCGATTCCGGTGTGGAGGTGTGCTTCGCGAACCCGGGCACATCGGAGATGCACCTCGTCACGGCGATCGACACGGTGCCCGGCATGCGGCCGGTCCTCGGCCTGTTCGAGGGCGTCGTCACCGGCATGGCGGACGGATATGCGCGCGTGGCCGGGAAGCCGGCGGCCACGCTCCTGCACCTCGGCCCGGGGCTCGCGAACGGTCTGGCCAACCTGCACAATGCGAGGCGCGCACAGTCGCCGGTGGTGAACATCGTCGGGGACCACGCCACGTACCACCTGCAGCATGATGCCCCTCTCGCCTCTGACATCGTGGGTTTCGCCCGTCCCGTGTCTGCTTGGGTGCACACCGCCACCAGCCCGGAGTCGGTCGGCGCGGACGCCGCCCGCGCCGTCCATGCCTCGGTGCAGGCGCCCGGACAGATCGCCACCTTGATCCTGCCGGCTGACGTCGCGTGGAACGAGGGGGGCATGCCCGCTCCTGCTCTTCCGGTTGCGCGCCCCGCGCGTGCCCCGGATGCCGCTGTCGCCCGCGTCGCGGACGCCGTGCGTTCGGGCCGGCGGGTGGGCATCCTCATGCGCGGCGATGCCCTGAAGGAGCGCGGGCTCACGGCGGCCGGCAGGGTCGCGACTGTGGGGAACGTGACCTTGATGGCCGACACGTTCGCGCCGGCGGTGCAGGCCGGGGCGGGACGCGTGCCCGTGACGCGCCTGCCGTACTTCGCCGAGCAGCTGGTGGAGTTCCTCGCCCCGCTCGACGTGCTCGTGCTCGTGAACACCAAGCCGCCCGTCACGTTCTTCGCCTACCCGGGACGACCGAGCGTCGGCAAGGCCGACCACACGGAGCTGATGCACCTGTCCCACCCGCACGAGGACGGGGCCGCCGCGCTCGAGGCACTCGCTGACGCGCTCGGTGCCGCAGGTGCAGAGCCTGCGACAGCGCCGTTCCGTGTCGACGACACGGTCGGCGACAAGTGGGACCAGTTCGCGATCGGTCGTGCGGTGGCGCGGCACCTGCCGGAGCACTCGATCGTGGTGAGCGAGGGCGGCACGCAGGGCGGCGGCACCTCCGCCGCGCTCGCCACAGGCGTGCCCCACGACGTGCTCACGCTCACGGGCGGCTCCATCGGGATGGGCCTTCCTGTCGCGACAGGAGCCGGGGTTGCCGCCACGGACGGACGGAAGGTGCTGTGCCTCCAGGGTGACGGCGGTGGCATGTACACGCTGCAGAGCCTGTGGACCCAGGCGCGCGAGCGACTGGACGTGACCACAGTGATCTTCGCGAACCGCTCGTACGGGATCCTCCAGATCGAGCTGATGCGCACGGGCGCGGGCAAGGGCGGCGAGAAGGCCCAGTCGATGCTCGACCTCGGCAATCCCGAGCTGAACTGGGTGGACCTGGCACGGGGGATGGGTGTGGAGGCCACGCGTGCCACGAACGTGTCGGAGTTCGAGGCTGCGTTCGAGAGTGCCATGGGCCAGAGAGGTCCGCGCCTCATCGAGGCGTACGTCTAGGCCCGCAACGCCAGCACCGGCTGGGGTATCCGTCCCCTGTGGACACCCCGCTAGTACCGTTTTTCACATGACTGACAAGGGTTCCCGTTCGTCGTCCCCCGGGTCTCGCGGGCGTTCCGGCGTGAAGACCCCTCCCGCCGGTAGCCGTCGGCCGTCTTCTGGCCAGTCCTCGGGCGGGTCGGGTCGCCAGTCCGGGCCGGGCCGCAAGGGTGCGGAGTCCCAGTTGGCCCAGGTGGCAAAGGGCCGCGAGGTCGAGTTCTGGGGCATTGGGCTGGTCAGCCTCGGGCTCCTTCTGGTCCTGTCCATGTACGCGCACATGGCCGGCCCGCTCGGCACCGGGATCGACAAGATGTTCGGCTGGCTGTTCGGGCTCGGCAGGTTCGCCCTGCCGGTCGTCTCGATCGTGATCGGTGTGGCCATGGTCCGCCGTCGCAGCGTCGAGCACAGGGTCAGGCTCACGGTGGGGTGGGGCATCAATGTGCTCGCCACACTCGGCTTCCTGCACCTCGTGAACGGTGCCGACAAGATCGTCGCGAGCGTCGACGCGATGTCACAGGCCGGCGGGTGGTTCGGTGCGATCATCGGCGAGCCGCTGCGCACGACCGTCAGCTGGGCGGGCGCTCTCGTCGTGCTGCTCGCGGCGGGGGTGCTCGGCACGATGCTCGTCACCGACACGACACTGCCCGAGCTAATTGACATCGTGCGCAAGCGCGCCGCCAGCCTGAACGCCGCCCGCGAGGAGGCGATGGCGGCACGCGAGGAACGGGGCGAGACCCACCGCCGCCAGCCGGGCATGTACGACCTCGAGGAAGAGCCCCCGGCCCCCGCGCCGAGGCGCAGGCGGGAGACCCCGGAGATCTTCGACTACTCGGAGGACGAGCCCGCACCGAAGCCCGAGCGACGGACTCGCAAGCCCGCCGCGTCCGCTCCCGTCGACCCGGAGTTCCACCAGAAGCCCGGCATGAAGCACAAGGGCGAAGACCCCCTCATCAACACTGCTGCCCCGGCGTCACCCGGCGAGTGGGTGCTGCCCGGCACCGACCTGCTGGGCCTCACCGAGGTGCACGAGGTCAACAGGGCGAGGGTCGCCGAGCGGGGCCGTCTGCTCGAGGAGGCGCTCGCGTCTCACGGGGTCGAGACCAGGCTCCTCGGCATGACCGTCGGGCCCACGGTGACCCGCTTCGAGCTGGAGCTCGGTGCCGGCGTGAAGGTCGCCAAGGTGACCAGCCTCAACCGAGACATCGCGTACTCCATGGCCGCGACCGACGTGCGCATCCTCGCGCCGATCCCCGGTAAGTCGGCGATCGGTGTGGAGGTGCCGAACGAGTCGCGCCAGCTCGTGTCGCTCGGTGACCTCATGGTCTCGCCCGAGGCAAAGGCTGCCTCCCACCCGCTTGAGGTCGCCGTCGGCAAGGACATCGCCGGCCGTGCCGTCTTCATGAACCTGGCGAGCACGCCGCACATGCTCATCGCCGGTGCGACCGGCGCCGGCAAGTCGAGCGGCATCAACTCCATCCTCACGTCGCTGCTCATGCGGTCTACGCCCGACCAGGTGCGCCTCATCCTCATCGACCCGAAGCAGGTCGAGATGGGCCAGTACGCGCGCCTGCCTCACCTTCTCACCGCCCCGGTCACCAACCCGAAGAAGGCGGCCAACGCCCTCGGCTGGGCCGTCAAGGAGATGGAGCGCCGCTACGACCTGCTCGTCGAGGTCGGGTTCCGCGACATCGCCGGGTATAACCAGGCGTTCGACAAGGGAGAGGTCGTGCAGGAGCGCGAGGGCTTCCCGCCGTACGAGCGCCTCCCGTTCATAGTGGTGGTCGTCGACGAGCTGAACGACCTCATGATGGTCGCGGCACGCGACGTGGAGGAGTGCATCACGCGCATCGCCCAGAAGGCGCGCGCGGTCGGCATCCACCTGATCGTGGCCACGCAGCGTCCCAGCGTGAACGTGATCACGGGCGTCATCAAGGCCAACATCCCGGCGCGCATGGCGTTCGCTGTGTCGTCGCTCACCGACAGCCGCGTCATCCTCGACCAGCCTGGCGCCGAGAAGCTCGTCGGCAAGGGCGACATGCTGCTGCTGCCCGGCAACACCAACATCCCCCAACGAATCCAGGGGTCCTGGGTGGACGAGGAGGAGGTGCGCCAGGTCGTGGCGCACTGGAGGCGCCAGGCACCGGAGGTCGTGTACGTCAGCGGCATCGAGGGCGAGGGCGACTCCGCCTGGGGTGGCGGCCAGCCCGGTCTCTTCGGCGGCGACAGCGGGGACGACGACCTCGTGCGCCGGGCCATGGACATCGTCGTCCGCTCCGGTCTCGGCAGCACGTCGCTGCTGCAGCGCAAGCTGAAGGTCGGCTTTGCCAGGGCCGGCCGCCTCATGGACGAACTCGAGGAGAGGGGCGTCGTCGGCCCCAGTGAGGGCTCGAAGGCCCGCGCCGTGCTAATGACGGTGGAGGAACTCGACGCAATGGGGTGATCCACATGGCCAATCCGGCACTTGAGACCGTGACGACGGGGCTGCGCTTCCCCGAGGGACCGGTGGCGATGCCGGACGGCAGCGTGATCCTCACCGAGATGTTCGGCCACTGCCTGACGCGCGTGGCTCCCGACGGCACGAAGACCAAGGTGGCCGACATCACCGGGCTGCCGAACGGACTGGCCATGGGCCCCGGCGGGCACCTGTACCTGTGCAACAACGGCGGTGCCTTCACGCCGATGGAGGTCGGCGGCCTGCTCTATCCCGGCGAGTTCGACCCGACGAAGTACATAGGTGGTCGCATCCAGAAGGTGGACATCGCCACGGGGGAGGTCACCGACCTCTACACGCACTGCGGTGACATCGCACTGCGTGCCCCGAATGACCTCGTGTTCGACGCGCACGGCGGGTTCTGGTTCACCGACCACGGCATCAGGCACCACCGCACCGCCGACCGCACGGGCATCTACTACGCGAAGGCCGACGGCTCGCACATCGAGGAGGTCGTCTTCCCCGTGGACTCGCCCAACGGCATCGGCCTCTCGCCGGCCGGCGACCGCGTGTACTGGGCGGAGACGCACACCGGCCGCGTGTACCAGCGCGAGGTCACCTCGCCTGGAAAGGTCGCACCGATGAGCCCCGAGGTGCCCGTCATGCTGTGTGGCCTGCCCGGGTACCAGTTGTTCGACTCGCTCGCAGTGGACGCGGCCGGCAACATCTGCGTGGCCACGCTCGTGAACGGCGGCATCACCGTGATCTCGCCCGCGGGAGAGGTGATCGACTTCGTCGCCACGGACGACCGCATCACCACGAACATCTGCTTCGGTGGCGAGGGTTTCCGGACCGCGTACATCACGGTGTCGTCCACGGGCCAGTTGCTGCGCATGGAATGGCCATACGGGGGGCTGCCTCTCAACTATCAGTAGGCTCGTGCCGATGGCGCAGCGCTACTACATCGAGACGCTCGGCTGCCCGAAGAACCAGGTCGACTCCGAGAAGATCGCCGGCACGCTGGTCGCACAGGGCCTGGTCGCCACCGACGACCCGGCGAAGGCCGATGTAGTCGTCGTGAACACCTGTGCGTTCATCGAGGAGGCGCGCCAGGAGAGCATCGACACCCTGCTCGTGCTGGACGACCAGCGCAAGAAGTCGTCGCGGCTCGTGGTCACGGGGTGCATGGCCGAGCGCTACGGCGACGAACTGGCCGAGGCGATGCCGGAAGCCGACCAGATCGCCGGGTTCGGGATGCCGATCCAGTTGGGACGCAAGCCGCTGAAGCTCGGCTCCGTGGTGCCGTCGTTCGACCTGCTGAACCTCCCGCGCCCGCGCTCCGCGGCGCCGTGGGCCTACGTGAAGATCGCAGAGGGCTGTGACCGCAACTGCGGGTTCTGCGCGATCCCCAGCTTCCGCGGGCCCCAGCGCAGTCGCGACGTGGGCGCGATCCTCGCGGAGGTGGAGCAGACCGGCGCACGCGAAATCGTGCTGGTGGCCCAGGACCTCGCGAGCCACGGCAAGGACCGCCCCGGTGAGCTCGGTGCCGGGTCCATCGTGCCGCTCGTGCGGTCGGTCACCGCGATGGCGGACTGGGTGCGGCTGCTGTACCTCTACCCGAGCGACCTCTCCGACGACCTGATTGATGCGATCCTCGCCACTGGTGTCCCGTACTTCGACCTCTCCCTGCAGCACGTCAGCAAGCCTCACCTGCGCCGCATGCGCCGCTGGGGTGACGGAGCGCGGTTCCTGGAGAGGATCGAGCGGATCCGTTCACTCCACCCGGACGCCGTGTTCAGGTCGAACTTCATTGTGGGATACCCCGGCGAGACGGAGGAGGACCACGACGAGATGCTGCGCTTCGTGGAGCAGGCCCAGCTCGACTGGTGTGGCTTCTTCACCTTCAGCCCGGAGGAGGGCACGCACGCCGTGACCCTGCCCGACCATGTGCCCTCCGGGCTGATGAACGAGCGCATCGCCGAACTGCGCGAGATGCAGGACTCCATCACGGCACTCAAGCGCGACGCACTTCTCGGTGAGACGGTGAGGGTGCTGGTCGACGAGCAGGGGATCGGGCGCTCGTTCCGGGAGGCGCCCGAGATCGACGGCGTCGTCCAGGTTGCGCCCGACCTCGCGGTGGGGGAGTTCCATGAAGTCGAGGTCGTGCAGGTCTTCGGGCCCGACCTGATTGCCGCCGGCGCGGACCTGGTGGAGTAGGCCGTGCCCGTCGACGACAACGCCATCGCCACGTGGGCGAACGTCGTGACGGTCACGCGGGTCCTCGCGTCACCGTTTCTGTTCGCCATCCTCCCCAGCGACAGCAGGGGCTCGTGGGTGGCCCTCATCGTGTGGGTCGTGCTGTGCGGCTCCGACGGCATCGACGGTTATCTCGCCCGCCGGCACGGCACCACCCGAAGCGGTGCGTTCCTGGACCCCCTCGCCGACAAGATCCTCATCCTCGGTGCGATGTTCACCCTGGTGAGCCGTGGCATCTTCTGGCTCCTGCCGGTGAGCATCATCGCGGGCCGCGAGATCCTCATCAGCGCGTACCGCGTTGTCGTGGGGTCCCGCGGGGTCTCGGTTCCGGCCACGCGACTGGCCAAGTGGAAGACCCTCTTCCAGCAGCTTGCGGTGGCCTTTGCGATCGCGCCGCTCACCACGACGGACGCCACCTGGCTGTGGCTCGGCCTCCTGTGGGCGGCCGTGGGGCTCACCCTGGTCACCGGTGCGCAGTACGCGTGGCATGCGGTGAAGGCACGCTGACATGACAACCGGGACCCTGACCGAAGAGCAGAGGGCCGGGCTCCAGCGCAGGACCCTGCGCACGCTGACCGTCGGGCAGGTGGTCGGGTCCGCGTCCATGTCGAGCGCGGTCACGGTGGGCGCGTACGTGATCCAGGAGATTCTCGGGCAGAAGACACCCTGGGGCGGCATCGCCACGGCGACCGTCACCATGGGCGGGGCCGTCATGTCACAGGTGCTGTCGCGGATGATGATGCGCCGCGGCCGCCGGCCCGGGATGCAAGTCGGGTACGGCCTGGCCACGTGCGGAGCGATCGCCGCGGGGGTGGGGGCGCAGACATCGGTGCTCACCGTCTTCCTCGTGGGGCTCTTCCTCTTCGGCAGCGGGCAGGCCTCCAACCTGCTCGCCCGCTACGCCGCCACCGACCTCGCGCTGCCGGCGGACCGTTCCCGTGCGATGAGCCGCATCGTGTTCGCGTCCACCTTCGGTGCGGTCTTCGGGCCGCTGCTCATCGGGCCGGCACAGTGGGCCGGGGAGACCCTCTTCGGCTGGGACAGGTACACGGGCCCGTGGTTCTTTGCCTCGTGCGTGCTCCTCGTGGCGTTCACCAATGTCTCGCTGCGCCTCCGTCCCGACCCGCTCGTCGTCTCGGGAGGTGTGCGAAGTTCCGTCGACGAGAAGCTGCCGTCCATCCCCGCGGCTCTCCGCATTGTCACGGCGACCAGCAGGGGCCGTCTCGCGCTCGGCTCGATGGTGGTGTCACAGGCTGCGATGGTCGCGATCATGACGATGACGCCGGTGCACATGAAGCTGCACGGGCACGAGACGCTCAGCCAGTACGTGGTGTCGCTGCACATCGCGGGCATGTACGCGTTCAGCCCGCTCGTCGGCCGGTACACGGCCGGCAAGGGGACCCTCGCCTCCGTGCGGCTCGGCGCGGCGATCCTCGTCGCCGCCACGGTTGCCTCGTCCCTCAGCGGCGACGGGCCGGTGCTCGTGTTCCCTGCCCTGTGGCTGCTGGGCATCGGCTGGAACTTCGGGCTGATCGGCGGGTCCACGATGCTGCTCGAGTCCGTCCCGGACTCCGAGCGGGTGACAGTACAGGGATCGGCGGACCTCATGATGAGCCTCTGCGGCGGGATTGCCGGCCTGTCCTCCGGGTTCATCCGGCGCGCGGTCGGGTACCACGTGCTCTCCGTCATGGGGCTCGTGGCGGTGGGGTTCCTGATGGTCGGCGCGTACTGGCTGCTGCTCGCAGAGCGCAGGGTGGTGACGGCCGGGTGAGGTGCAACGTGGTGGCCATCGGCACTGAACTCCTGCTCGGCCAGATCAACGACACCAACTCGTCGTGGATGGGGGAGCAGCTGGCGGCTGCGGGCATCGAGTCCCACCTGCAGCTGAAGGTGGGGGACAACCTCGCCCGCATGGAGGATGCCATTGCCGTCGCGCTGGTCGATGCGGACGCAGTCATCATCTGCGGCGGGCTCGGCCCCACGCACGACGACCTCACGCGGGAGGCGATCGCGTCGATCATGGGTGCCGAGCTCGTCCATGACTCTGCGGTTGCGGCTGTCATCGAGGAGATGTTTGCCCGGCGGGGACGGGTGATGGCGGCGAACAACTTGCGCCAGGCACTGGTGCCCGCGGGGGCCACCGTGATCGCGCAGACCCGCGGCACCGCGCCGGGGCTCGTCTGTCCCGTGGGGGACAAGGTCATCTATGCCGTGCCCGGCGTGCCGCACGAGTTGAAGGACATGTTCGAGCGTGCCATCCTGCCGGACCTCCTCGCGCGCAGCGGCGAGCGGGCCGTCATCAAGAGCCGGGTTCTCCGCACGTGGGGCGAGAGCGAGTCACGGCTGAACGAGCACCTCGACGGGATCATCGCCGAGCTGGACGGTCTGGGGAACCCCACGCTCGCGTTCCTCGCGAGCGGGTGGGAGGGCATCAAGGTGCGCCTCACGGTGAAGGCGCCCGACGGGGCGTCCGCGGCGCGGACACTCGATGCGTGGGACAGGCGCGTGCGCGCCGAGATCGGTGAGATCGTCTTCGGGACCGACGATGACACCATGGAATCGGTGGTGCTCGGGCTGCTCGCCGACCGCGGTTGGACGTTCGGTGTGGCGGAATCTGTCACCGGAGGGCTGGTGGGCGGCAGGCTCACGAATGTTCCGGGTTCGTCGCGCGTGTTCCGCGGCGGCGTCATCAGCTACGCAAGCGACGTGAAGTTCTCGTTGCTCGGTGTGGACGAGGGGCCCGTGGTCTCCGAGGCGGCTGTGGCGCAGATGGCGGCAGGCGCGCGGAGGGTCCTCGGGTGCGACGTCGCCCTCGCGGTCACGGGGGTGGCCGGGCCGGAGGAGCAGGACGGCCGTCCCGTGGGCACGCTGTGCAGTGCTGCTGCGTGGCCGGACGGGTCCACCGCGACGACAACCACGACGCTGCCGGGAGTGCGCGACCAGATGCGCCAGATGAGCGTCATCACCGCGCTCGACTTCCTGCGCCGCCACATGATGGCCACGGGTGCATCCGCCTGAACGGCCCCCTCGGTACACTTCGCCCGCAGGCTCCCGTAGCTCAATTGGATAGAGCCACGGCCTTCTAATCCGTAGGTTGCAGGTTCGAGTCCTGCCGGGGGCGCCGCTTCACACGAGGATGACGGACGTCCCCGTCGTGGGAATGACCGACCTCACAGTCATAGAATCGCTGAGCGGCTCACCCAGGCCGTACAATAATGCGGTGAATTTCAAGAAGGATGACATCGTCATCTACCCCCAGCACGGTGCATGCAAGGTCAAGGGGGTCAAGAAACTCGAGTTCCCCGGCGGCGGCAAGAAGGAGGAGTACCTCATCCTCGAGACCGTGATCAACGAGATGACACTGCGGGTGCCCACCGCCAAGCTCGATGAGGTGGGTGTGCGACCCCCGGTCAACCCCGACGAACTCGAGGACCTCGTGGCCGTCCTCTCGAAGGCCGACCCCCGCGTGCCCTCCAACTGGTCGCGCCGGTTCAAGAACCACCAGGAGAAGTTGAAGAGCGGCGACGTCTACCAGGTCGCCGAGGTCGTGCGTAACCTTGCCGCCCGCAACCGCGATGCGTCCCTGTCCGCCGCCGAGCGCACCATGTACGAGCGCGCACGCGTCAACCTGATCTCAGAGATCGCGCCGGCCCTGAAGGTGTCCAACGAGGAGGCCGAGAGGTTCCTGAATGCCGCCCTCGAGAAGGGCGTGCTCAAGCCCGCGAAGGCCGCCAAGAAGAAGGCCGAGGCCCCCAAGAAGGCCAAGGCCGACGACGAAGACGAAGACGACGAGTAGGCCCATGGCCCGCGTCGGGTTCTGTGGTCTCGGGGTCATGGGTGCCCCCATGGCGGGGCATCTCGTCTCGGCGGGACACGATGTCACCGTCTTCAACCGCACCTCCGCACGGGCCCTTGAATGGGTTGCCGCCCGAGGGGGGAGTGCCGCGCCCACGCCGGCCGAGGTTGCGATGGCGAGCGACGTGGTGTTCCTCTGCGTGGGCAATGACGACGATGTCCGCCAGGTGATCCTGGGCGAGGGCGGCGTCCTTGACGGTGCGCACGAGGGGCTCATCGTCGTCGACCACACGACCACCAGTGCGGAGCTGGCCCAGGACATGGCCACGTCATGCGCGGTGCACGGTGTCGCCTTCGTGGATGCGCCTGTGTCCGGAGGCCAGTCCGGCGCGGAGAACGGGGTGCTCACGGTCATGTGCGGAGCGGACGACGAGGCGGCGTACGAGACCGCGGCCGGGATCATCGCTGCGTACTCGCGCTCGTGCGTGCGGCTCGGCGGGTCAGGTGCGGGGCAGCTCGCCAAGATGGTCAACCAGATTTGCATCGCAGGCCTCGTGCAGGCACTCAGCGAGGGAATCGCCTTTGCCTCCAACGCCGGGCTCGACCCGCACGCCGTCATCGACGTCATCAGCAAGGGGGCGGCCCAGAGCTGGCAGATGGAGAACCGTGGCCACACCATGGTGGACGGAAAGTTCGACTTCGGGTTCGCGGTGGAATGGATGGTCAAGGACCTCACGTACGCCGTGGCCGAGGCACACAGCAACGGGTCCCGCGTGCCCGTCACCGAGCAGGTTCTGGGCTTCTACCGGGACCTCATGGAGCGGGGCCGGGGCCGTCTGGACACCAGCAGCCTCGTCACGCGCCTGCCGCGCTGACTCACTTCCCCGCGGCGGCGGTGGCGAAGATGTCGAGCAGGGAGTCGAGCTGCGCGTCGGACATGACGAGCGGCGGGCAGAACGTGTTGCAGTCGTTGATCGCCCGCGTGATCGCACCGAGCTCGAGCATGCGGTCGCGGATCTTGATGGCGTCCTGGTCCGGCCGCAGGGCAGCAGCCCAAACGGCGCCCCGCCCGCGGACCCCCGCGATCGTGCCGTCGGCGGCGAGAGCCGTGAGACCCGCCTCCAGGCGCCCACCGATCGCGCCCGCACGTGCCAGGAGGTTCTCCTGCTCCAGGATCTCGATGTTCTTCAGGGCGGCCGCGCACACGGTGGCATGGCCCGAGTAGGTGTACCCGTGGCGCAGGATGAAGTCCGGGTCCGACTCCAGCGGTGCCGTCACGCTCGTGGCGCACACCACACCGCCGAGCGGCTGGTAGCCACTGGTGACGGCCTTTGCGAACGTGATCATGTCCGGCGTGACGCCGTAGTGCGTGGCCCCGAACCACTCGCCGAGGCGGCCGAACGCGGTGATGACCTCGTCGAAGATCAGGTAGGCGCCGTTGTCGTCGCACAGCCGCCGCAGTCCCTGGAGGTACTCCGTGGTGCTCGGGAACACCCCACCCGCGCCCTGCACCGGCTCTGAGATGATCGCGGCGCGGCGCCCCTTGTTTTTCTCGACCGCCACGGACATCGCCTCGATGTCGTCGGCATCCACCTGGATGACGTCCTCCAGGAGGGTGCCGTAGCCCGCCTTGTTCGGCGCGATGCCCTGGGCGCTCGTGCCGCCGTAGTTGGTGCCGTGGTACCCGCGGGTGCGGCTGATGATGACGGTGCGCTCCGGGTGGCCTGCCTGCACGTGGGCCACGCGGGCGAGCTTCATCGCCGAGTCGATCGCCTCCGAGCCGCTCCCGCACAGGAACACCCGCGCGTCGCGGACGGGGGAGAGCGCAGCGATCCTCTCGCTCACTGCGTCGGCCGGGGCAGTGGTGAAGGGGTCGAACGCCGAGTACGCCTCCAGCGTGGTGACCTGGGCCGCGATGGCGTCAGCCATCTCTCGCCGGCCGTGCCCTATGGCGCAGTACCAGAGGCTGGCCATTCCGTCGATCAGGACCTTGCCCTGGTCCGTGGTGACTGTCGCCCCCTGGCCGCTGACGAGGCGGATGAAGGAGGGCTTGGCTGGCTTGGCAAAGGGGTGCAGGAAAGGGCCGGTCATGGCTTCACCCTAGGTCGGGTTGCAATCGCGGGTTCGGAGAGCAATAATGAGAATCGTTCCCATAAATTAAGGAGTGAAAATGCGGAGGTCAGCAGCAATTCTGGCGGTGGCGGTTGGTCTGTCCGCGTGCGGTGGATCGTCCGCATCGGTGGACACCACAGTCCCTGTCGCGGTACCCGACACGACCGCCCCGGTTGCCGTGGACCGGGCGGTGATCGTGGCGACAAACTCCGTCCTGCGGGCATTCGTGCAGATGGTGGTGGGGGACTCTGCAGAGGTGCTCACGGTGATCCCGGACGGGAAGGACCCGCACGACTTCGAGCCGTCCGCGCAGGACATCGCAGCACTGAACTCTGCCGACCTCATCGTGCAGAACGGCCTCGACTTTGAGCACGGCGTGGAGGACTGGATCGAGACGGCCGCGGAGGCGGGGGTCACAGTGTGGACCCTGACCGACCATGTCACGCTCATCGGGGAGGACCCGCACGTGTTCACCGACCCGCTGACGATGGCCGGTGCCGCTGATGCGCTCGCCACGGCCGTCACGGCGCTCGAGGGTGTCTCCGCCGATGCGGCGACCGCGCGGTCACAGCTGGATGCGGCGGCCTCGGCGGCGGGCGCGTCGATCAGCTCGCTCGGTGCCGGCAATTGCAGGCTGGTCACCGACCATGATGCTCTCGCGTACTTCGCGAAGAGGTTCGGCTGCAAGGTCGTCGGTGCGGTCATTCCTTCGTTCTCCTCGGCCGCCGAGGCGTCCGCGAGGGACCTGGAGGCGGTGCGCAAGGCCGCGGGCTCCGTGAAGGCCATCTTCATGGAGGAAGGCGCCCCCGATGCGGTCGTGCGCCAGGTCGCCGACGAACTCGGCATCAAACTGGTGGGACTGCGCATCCATGCTCTCCCGGCGGACGGCTCGTACACGGGATATGTGACGGCGCTCGCGGAGTCGATCACGGCGGCGCTGTCCTGATGGACGGCATGTGGAGGCCGTTCGCCGAGAACGGGTTCCTCCTGAACGCGCTCTTCGCGGGCATCCTCGTGAGCGTGCTCTGTGCATGCGCCGGCACGTTCGTGGTCCTGCGCGGGCTTGCCTTCGTGGGTGATGCACTCGCCCACGGTGTGCTGCCTGGGGTCGCAGTGGCCGTCCTCCTCGGGGTCCCGTCGCTCGCCGGTGCGGCGCTCGGCGCTCTCGTCATGATGGGCGGCGTCGGCGTGGTCCAGCGCCGCACCAGGCTCTCCGCGGACACTGCGGTGGGGCTGCTCTTCGTGGGGATGCTCGGCCTCGGCGTCATCATCACCTCCCGGTCCACGTCCTTCCGTGGCGACCTCACTGCGCTCCTCTTCGGCGAGATCCTGGGCGTGCGCACCGTGCAGTTGTGGTGGCTCGCCGCGGCCGCAGTCGCCGTCGTGGCGGCCACATCGCTCCTTCGCAGGCCCTTCCTGCTGCTCGTGATCGACCCGGACCTCGCCCAGACTTCGGGCTTCCGGGCCGCCCGCTACAACAACCTGATGATGGCCCTCATCGGGGCGGTCGTGATCGCGTCATTCCGCACGGTCGGAACGCTCCTCGTGTTCGGCATGCTCGTCGCCCCTGCCGCCACTGCCGCTCTGCTGACCCGCCGGCTCGCTTCCATGATGCTGACGGCCTCCCTGGTCGGGTCCGCGAGCACGTACGTGGGGCTGCTCGTCAGTTACCACCACGACCTCGCGGCCGGAGCGACGGTCGTGGTGACAGCCGTTGCCTTCTTCGTGGTCGCGCTCGTGGCACGTGGCGGAAGCAGCGGTTTCGTATCCGCCCACCCCTCGCACGCAGGGCACGGTCACTGATGCCGACCGGAGCTGCGCATCTCATCGAGATGAACGACCTTGCCGTCGGGTACGACCGGCACGTGGTCGTGGATGCGATCACGGCATCGCTTGCGCCGGGACAGTTGATGGTTCTCATGGGGACCAACGGCTCCGGCAAGAGCACGATCCTGCGCACCCTCGCGGGGCTCATCGAGCCGGTGGCGGGGGAGTGCTCTGTTCTTGGTGCGTGGCCCGGCACCAACGCCGCCCGTGTCGCGTACCTTCCCCAGCACCCCGCATCGCTCGCCACGCTGCCGCTGCGCGCCCGTGACGTGGTCGGCATGGGCCGCTACCCACTGCTCGGCCTCCTCGGGAGGTCAGGCGCGGCCGACCGTGAGGCGGTGGAGGACGCAATGACGCGGATGTCCGTCACGGTCTTCGGGGACAAGCCGCTGCACGCGCTCTCGGGCGGCCAGCAGCAACGTGTGCATCTCGCGCAGGTCCTCTCGCGGAGGGCCGACGTGCTGCTCCTCGACGAGCCGACGGCGGGACTGGATGCCCAGGGCCGCAAGGCGGTGGCCAGGATGGTTGAGGAGGAGAGGGCCGCAGGGCGGTGCGTGGTCATGGCCACGCACGACCTTGTGGACGCCGAGCCGGCGGACACGGTGCTGCTGCTCGCGCACAGGCTCATCGCCCAGGGCTCCCCGGGCGAGACTCTGACGGACGCGAACCTCCGTGCCTGTTACGGGTTCACCGACCGTCACTGACGGCCGGTGGCCGTCAGTGGGGCGGCGTCAGACGCGCTCGATGATGGTGGCGGTGCCCATGCCGCCGCCGGTGCACATGGTCACGAGGCCGGTCTGCAGGTCGCGCCGTTCGAGTTCGTCGAGAAGCGTGCCGATGAGCATCGCGCCGGTCGCGCCGATCGGGTGCCCGAGCGCCATTGCCCCGCCGTTGACGTTGACCTTTGCCGGGTCGACGCCGGTGTCCTTGAAGAACTTGAGCACCACGGAGGCGAACGCCTCGTTCACCTCGAAAAGGTCGATGTCGCCGAACGTCATGCCTGCCTTCTGCACGACGCGCTTCGCGGCCGGCCCGGGGGCGGTGAGCATGATGACGGGCTCCGTGCCCGCCACGGCCGTCATGACGATGCGGGCGCGCGGCTTCAGCCCGTGCGCCCTCGCGAACTCCGGAGACGTCACGAGCACGGCGCCCGCTCCGTCGACCACGCCGGACGAGTTGCCGCCGTGGTGCACGTGGTTGATCTTGTCGACCTGCGGGTACGCCTTGCGCGCTGTCTCGTCGATGGAGAGCCCATCGGGGTCCTTCTTGTACGAGCCCATTCCCTCGAAGCTCGGTGACAACTTGGCGAGGTCGGCGATCGTGGTGCCGGGGCGCGGGTGCTCGTCCTTCGCCAGGGCGAGGGTTCCGTCGTCATGGAGGATGGGCACGAGGGAACGCTCGAAGCGGCCCTCGGCGATCGCCTCTGCGGCGCGGCGCTGCGACTCGACCGCCAGTGCGTCGCACTCCTCCCGGCTGAAGCCCTCGACGGTGGCGATGAGGTCGGCCGAGATCCCTTGGGGGACCATGTCGAACTGGTCGCGCAGATGGGCGTTGTTCGCGGTGAAGCCGTCCACGTGCATCGGGGAGGGCCGCGACATCGACTCCACGCCGCCGCCCACCACGCAGTCCTGCATGCCCGAGAGCACGCCCATGGCGGCGAAGTTCACGGCCTGCTGGCCCGAACCGCAGAAGCGGTTCAGGGTGACGCCGGGGGCATCGAGGGACCAGCCCGCATCGAGTGCCGCCATGCGGGCGATGTCCATGGAGTGGTCGCCGCTGCCCGCGCCGCACCCCATCACCACGTCGTCCACAAGGGAGGTGTCGAGACCGTTGCGGTCCCGCAGGGCGTTCAGCACCTGGGCGAGGATTCGCTGGGGGTGCACGTTGTGGAGTGCCCCTGATTCCTTGCCCTTGCCCCGCGGCGAGCGGACTGCATCGATGATCCAGGCTTCGCGTTCCATGGCTGTTCCCTCCGGTTCCGGCGCCCTGTGCGCAACGACTAGACACTAGGCAAGCCGCCGCGGGACGATCCCATCGGTCGGCAGGGAGGAAACGGCATGATTCCTGAGTTCGTGACCCTGCGGGTCGAGGCGGAGGGCACCCTCGGGCGCATCACGCTGGAGAGGCCCGGGAAACTGAATGCGCTCTCGCGCCAGACCCTCCAGGACCTCACCGATGCGGCCCGCTGGTTCTCCGGGGAGGGTTCGGTGCGCGTGGTCATTGTGTCGGGTGAGGGACGCTCCTTCAGTGCCGGGTTCGACCTGGACGACTTCTCGAACCCGTCGGCGGACTTCGGTGTGCGCGAGACGGCCGACCTCGGCCGCATCATGGCCGAGACCGTCACGGCGATGCCCCAGATCACCATCGCGGCGATCCAGGGCCACTGCGTGGGCGGCGGGCTTGTGCTCGCGGCCAGCTGCGACCTCCGGGTCGCCGCCCAGAATGCGGTGTTCTCGATCCCTGAGGTCGACCTCGGCATCCCGCTCGCATGGGGTGGCATCCCGCGTCTCGTCCGGGAGATCGGTCCTGCAGCCACAAAGGAGCTCGTCATCACGTGCCGACGCTTCTTCCCGGACGAGGCAAAGGCACTCGGCTTCCTGAACACGATCGTGCCGGCCGAGGGACTGCTCTCCCACGTGGAGGACCTCGCGGAGTCGATTGCCACGAAGCCCGGGTACGCACTGCGCACCACCAAGCAGCAGGTCAACGCCGTGACCGAGGAGATGGCCGGCACCATGCGCAACGCTGCCGATGCCGACGCGCTCGTCTTCGCGACTTTCGACAAGGAGAGCCGGGAGATCAGTGCTGCCTACCTCGCGTCAAAGAAGGGCGGAGCCGGTAACAGGGGCTGACTCATCGCAGGCCCGGGACCGCGCGCCAATTACTGTTGCGACGTGCCGTCCCTGACCCGATCCACGTGGTCTGTCGGGGCGGTCTTCTTCGTCAACGGGTTCGTCTTCAGCAACTGGATCCCGCGCATCAACGAGGTGCGGGACCGGCTGGGCGTGAGCAACTCGGGTCTCGGCCTGGCACTCCTCGGAGGGGGCCTCGGCGGGTTTGTGGGGTCGCTCCTAGTCGCGCGAGTGGTCTCGCGCGTGCGGACCAAGACGGTCGTCCTCGTCGCCTCGCTGCTGATGGCAGCGCTCGTGCCGCTCGTCGCGGTCGTCCCGAACTCGGCAATGCTGCTCGTCCTGCTCACGCTCCTCGGGTTCAACGACGTGCAGAACGACGTCGCGTTCAACGCCCAGGGCGTGATGATCCAGACGCGCATCGGGACCCCGATCATGCAGCGCCTCCACGGAACCTGGAGCCTCGGCATGGTCGTGGGCGGCGGCACAGGCTGGCTCGCGTCGGCTGCCGACGTCGACCTCGGACTGCACCTTCTCTCAGCCGCCGCCTTCATGGTGGTCGTGGTCCTCGTTGCCGTCCCGGGGCTGCTCGCGACCGACGACCCCCCGGAGCCGCACGACGGCGGGGAAGGCGCACCACCTGCCGGAATGGCACGGCGTTTCGCTCTTGCCATCGGGGCGATGGGGTTCGGTCTCGCGCTCCTCGAGGGAATGCCGAATGACTGGAGTTCCGTGGTCCTCACCGATGTGTTCGAGGCCGGCCGGGTGAAGGGTGCGGGAACGTCCGTGTTCGCCGCGGCCATGCTGCTCGGCCGCCTCACGGGCGACCACGTGTCGGTCGCGGTCGGCGGCCGGAGGATGTTCACCGCGGGGACGTGGATGTGCGTGGCGGGCTCCGTGATCCTGGCTCTCGCCCCGGCGACGGCGTTCGCAGTGGTGGCGTATGCGCTGTGGGGACTGGGCATCTCGGTGCTGTTCCCGCAGCTCTACGAGATCGCGGCCAGGCTGCCCGGTGTCCCCGCGGCGCGGGGGCTCGGCGCGATGACGTTCGGCCAGCGGCTGGGGTTCCTCTCGAGCGCGGTGGTAGTGGGGTTCCTCGCGGACCTCACGAACTTCCGTGTCACGTTGTTCGCAGTGGCGACCGTCGCCGCGCTCCTCGTGCTGGGGGCGCGGACCCGCACCCGCTGACGGCCCCGGCTGCCTCCGGGCCGTGCCGCCGGCACCGTGGCTGAGGGTTACCGTGGGCCCATGACCAAGGTGTTCGTGCACGGCAATCCCGAGACCGAGGCGGTCTGGGACGATCTCATCACCGAACTCGCCCGCCGCGGGGTGACCGACACGGTCACTCTCGTGCCGCCCGGCTTCGGCGCACCCCTCCCGGAGGGGTTCGGTGCCACCCAGGCCGAGTACCGGGACTGGCTGCTCGCCGAGTTGCGCGCGATCCCCGGCGACATCGATCTCGTCGGCCACGACTGGGGTGCCGGGCACGTGTTCGGTGCCCTTGCCGATGGTTCCGTGCAGGTGAGGTCCTGGGCCGCGGACTGCGCCGGGCTGATGCACCCGTCATACGTGTGGCACGACGCCGCGCAGGGCTGGCAGACGCCCGGGACGGGGGAGGAGTCGGTCGCGGGGATGGTGGCACTCGACGAGGAGACCTTCGCCGCAGTCTTCGGCGCGCTGGGCATGGGCGACGTCATCTCCCGCAAGGTGAAGAGGTGGGTGAGCGCCGAGATGGCCTCGTGCATCCTCTCGCTCTACCGCAGCGGAGCGCAGCCGGCGATGTCGGCGCTCGGTGCTGCGTTCCGTTCGGCGTGCCCGGGCAACGGCCTCGTCATCATCGCTGAGAACGACCACTACGCGGGGGAGCACGGCACCCACGCAGAGGTGGCGGGTTGGGTTGGTGCCGACGTCGCACGGCTCGCCGGCGTGGGGCACTGGTGGATGATCGAGGACCCACGGTCCGCGGCTGACGTGCTCACGGCCCACTGGGCCCGCTGATCAGGTCCGCGCGTACTCGTTGACGATCGGCTCGAGCTCTGCCGGCGAGGCACCGTGCAGGATGACGCCGTCGCACCCCAAGTCGAACTGGTTCCGCACCGCCGCGACGCACTGGGCGGGTGATCCTGCTGCAGCAGGCGCAAGCCACTCGCCGGGGATGAGCGTCGCGACATGCTCCAGTTCCGCAGTCGTCGCCTTGGCATCGAGTGCACCGCCGAAACCGCGCACGAAACCGTCCTCACGGAAACGGGCGAGGACGGCCGGGTCCCACCGGTTGGTCGAGACCATGAGGTCCCCGTAGGCCTGGAGATACGTGGCGAGGCGCCCGACAGTCTTCTTCAGGCGGAGGTCCTCGGGCAGATGGTCGCCGATCGTGGCGAAGCAGGACCACACCTTGACGGTCGAGGGATCACGCCCCGCGCGCTCGGCAGCCTCCTTCACGGTGCGCACGGCACGGGCCGTGGTCTCGTCTGTGAAGAACGTGTGCAGGATGACGTTGTCGAACGATCGTCCGCCGGCCTCGAGCGTTCGCGGACCGAATGCGGTGATGCTGAGCGGGATGTCCAGATCAAAAGAGGGGTCGAGCCGCAGGACCGGGTACTTGCCGGTGACGTCCTCGTGGCCGAGCACCGTCTCGCCCTTCCACAGCCGGCGCATGAGATGGGCGAACGATTCCATCGACTCCGTCGTGGCAAGCGGCATGCCGTAAGCCCTGAACATCGCATCAATTCCCCTGCCGATTCCTAGGCTGAAGCGGCCCTGCGAGAGCAGGTGGAGTGTGCTCGCCCACGAGGCGGTCACGACAGGGTGGCGCGTCGTGTGGTTCGTGGCGGCAGTGATGATGTCGATGCTCTCCGTGACCGCGCACGCTGCGCCGGTGAGCGCGCCCGCCTCCTTGATGTTGAACCGCTCCGAGATGAACGCAGTGCCAAGCCCGAGCCGCTCCGCGTGGGCCAGTTCGTCGAGCATGTCGCGCGGTGACCGGGGCGCCCCGGCGAGCGTGTAGAAACCGAGTTCCTTGTGCACGGTCACACAGTACCGACACCTCTCCTCGGGTAGAAAAGGGGGGTGATGAGTTCAGCGCACAACCACGAGGACCTGGCAGGGCTCGGCCTGCACGGGGACTCGGTGGGGATGCTCGAGGGCCTGGTGTCCACCCGGGCCATCCGCAGGTATGCGGACGAGGCAGTGCCGGCGCACGTGCTGCGCGACATCATGTTCGCCGCCACCCGGGCACCCAGCGGGTCGAACAGGCAACCGTTCAGGTTCCTCGTGCTCACGGACGGGGAGAAGGCTGCGGAGGCAAAGCGCCTGGTGGCGCAGGGCGCCCGTGCGGTGTGGGGCCACAAGCGCGGCAACGACGGCTACGACAGCGGTTCCGGCACGGACCTCTCGTCGCCGAAGGCGCGGATGGCCCGCACCATGCAGGAGTACGTGGACAACCTGGAGAGTGTCCCCGTGCTCGTACTCGGTTGCCTGGTGCGCTACCGCGACCCGAACCCGAACGAAGGTGCCAGCGTCTACCCGGCCGTGCAGAACGTGTTGCTCGCGGCGCGTGCACTCGGCTACGGCGGCGTGCTCACGGGATTCCATGCGTTCGTCGACAAGGAACTGAAGGAGCTGCTCGGGATTCCTCCCGAGGTCTTCATCGCCGCATCCATCACGCTCGGCAGGCCTCAGGGTTCCCACGGCCCTGTGCGCAGGGCCCCGATGGGGGAGCTTGTGTACGGCGACACGTGGGGTGAGGCGGCCGGCTTCTCCGTGGATCCCCCCGGCACGCGCCACACGTCCCGCATCTGACGCGTCTGGTCCGGGTGGGGCGCCGTGACGGTGCGGGAGTAGTGTCGTCAAGGCACCGAAAAGGACCCCCGAATGCTGATTGCCCTCCTGAGACGACAACTGAAGGCCTACAGGCCGGTCCTGTGGCTCGTCGTTCTCTTCCAGGCAGTCCAGTCGGCTGCCGGTCTGTGGCTGCCCACCCTGAACGCCGACATCATCGACAAGGGCGTGGCACGGGGGGACAACGGTTACATCTGGCGCATCGGTGCCGTGATGGTGGCGGCCTCGCTCGTCCAGCTCGTGTTCTCGGTTGCTGCGGTCAAGGTGGGGTCCAAGGCGGCAATGGGGTTCGGCAGGGACACGCGCCGAGACCTGTTCCACCAGGTGAACGACTTCTCCAGCCGGGAGGTGAACCAGTTCGGCTCCCCCTCGTTGATAACGCGCATCACGAACGACGTCCAGCAGGTCCAGATGCTGGTTCTCATGACCTGCACCCTGCTGCTGGCGGCACCGTTCACGGCGGTCGGGGGCGTGATCCTCGCCATGCGCCAGGACGCGGGTCTGTCGTGGATCTTCATCGTCACGATTCCCCTCGTGCTGCTCGCCCAGGGGTCGATCATCGTGCGGATGACGCCCACGTTCCGCCTGATGCAGGAGAAGATCGACCGCATCAACGAGGTCCTCAGGGAGCAGTTGACCGGGATCCGTGTGGTGCGGGCGTTCGTCCGCGAGCCGGAGGAGACCGTCCGGGTCCGGGACGGGAACGAGAGCCTCACGGCGACCGCCCTCACCGGCGGGCGACTCCAGTCGCTCATGTTCCCCACGGTGAGCCTCTTCGTGAACATGGCGAGCGTGGCCGTGGTGTGGTTCGGGGCCGACCAGATCGGCTCGGGCGAGATGCGCAACATCGGCGCACTGATTGCGTTCCTCACCTACCTGACACAGATCCTCATGTCGGTGATGATGGCGACCTACATGGCCGCCCTCGTCCCGCGCGCCTCGGTGAGTGCCGAGCGCATCATGGAGGTCCTGCGCACGCCCTCCTCCGTGGTGCGGGCCGTCGACCCCGCGCGGATCACCGTCCCCCGCGCCCCGCTCGAGATGAGGGACGTGGGGTTTCACTACCCGGGGGCAGAGCACGCCGTCCTGTCGGGAATCAGTTTCCGGTGCGAGCCGGGCGAGACCACGGCCGTCATCGGCAGCACCGGCTCCGGCAAGACGACGCTCGTGAACCTCGTCCCGCGCCTCTTCGACGCGACGTCGGGGAGCGTGCTGGTGGGCGGTGTCGACGTGCGTGACCTCGCGCCGGACGACTTGTGGGCGAGGGTCGGCCTGGTCCCTCAGAAGCCGTACCTGTTCTCCGGGACGGTCGCGTCCAACCTGCGCTACGGCAAGGAGGACGCCACTGACGACGAGATGTGGGACGCCCTCCGCATCGCCCAGGCCGAGGACTTCGTCCGCGCGATGGACGGAGGGCTGCAGGCCGCGGTGGCCCAGGGCGGGAGCAACCTCTCCGGCGGGCAGCGCCAGCGGCTCGCGATAGCCCGTGCCGTCGTGCGGCGCCCGGACATCTACCTCTTCGACGATTCGTTCTCCGCCCTCGACCTGGCCACCGACGCCCGCCTCCGCGCCGCGGTGGCCCCGAACGTGAGGGACGCCGCGGTGGTGGTCGTGGCCCAGCGCGTCTCGACCATCCGCAACGCCGACCGCATCCTCGTGCTGGAGGACGGCGAGGCAGTGGGCCTCGGCACCCACGACGAACTTCTCGCGACTTGCCCCACGTATCTCGAGATCGTGGAGTCACAGGCCACCATCAACGACGAGGAGAGGGTGTGAGCGACCCGAAGAACGACGGCACCGCCGGCGATGCGGCGAAGCCCGGCGCATCCGTCACGGAACTGCGCAGCGGCCGCTGGAACACCGTCGGCATCCCCACCGAGAAGTCGCAGAACTTCGGCCAGTCCACCAGGCGCCTGGCCAGGCTCCTGTCGGCAGAGGGCCCCTTGGTCATCCTCATCCTCGTGATGGCGGTGGCGAGCGTGGCGTTCGTGGTGTCCGGGCCGCGCATCCTCGGGCACGCCACGAACATCCTGACCGAGCCGCTCATCAAGTACCGGGACCCGTCGCGGATCGACTTCACGAGGCTCCACAACACACTGTTCGTGGCGATCGGGGTGTACGTGCTCTCGTACGTGCTCTCCTACGGGCAGGCGTACCTTCTCGCCGGGGTGGTGCAGCGCACGATGTTCGCCCTGCGGTCCGAGGTGGAGGGCAAGATCCACCGCCTCCCGCTCTCGTACATTGACCGGCACTCGAGGGGCGAGCTCCTCAGCCGGGTCACCAACGACATCGACAATATAAGCCAGAGCCTCCAGCAGTCCCTGAGCCAGCTGATCACGTCTCTCCTCACGATGGTCGGCGTCATCGTGATGATGTTCACGGTTTCCTGGCAGCTCGCGCTGGTCGCGCTGCTCGTCATCCCCGCATCGATGGGCACCATGAAAAGGATCGCCGCCAGGTCGCGGGCGAAGTTCATCGAACAATGGCGCACCACGGGCCAGCTGAACGGCCTCATCGAGGAGACGTTCACCGGCCACGCGGTCGTGAAGGCCTTCGGCCGGCAGCGCGACACAGAGGAGCGGTTCGCCGCGATGAACGAGGAGCTCTTCGGGGCGAGCTACGGCGCGCAGTACATCTCCGGCTCCATCCAGCCGGCGATGATGTGGATCGGCGGCCTCAACTACGTCGCGATCGCGGTGATCGGCGGCCTGAAGGTCTCCTCCGGCTCCATGGGCCTCGGCGACGTGCAGGCGTTCATCCAGTACTCCCGCCAGTTCACCCAGCCCCTGACGCAGACTGCCTCGATGTTCAACGTGCTCCAGTCGGGGGTTGCCTCGGCGGAGCGTGTCTTCGAGCTGCTCGACGCCGAGGAGCAAACCCCCGAGACCGGTGAGGTGTTGGCAGGCCCCGTGACAGGCCGTGTCGAGTTCGAGAACGTCTCGTTCTCCTACGTTCCCGGCACCTCGCTCATTGAGGGGCTCTCCTTCGTGGCCGAGCCCGGGACCACGGTCGCGATCGTGGGACCGACCGGTGCGGGCAAGACCACGCTCGTCAACCTCATCATGAGGTTCTACGAGCTGAACGGCGGGCGCATCCTGCTGGACGGACGTGACATAGCCACGATGCCCCGCCACGAGCTGCGCGGGAGCATCGGCATGGTGCTGCAGGACACGTGGCTCTTCAACGGGACCATCTACGAGAACCTGGCGTACGGGCGCCCCACCGCCACCCGCGAGGAGGTCCTCGCGGCGGCGAAGGCCGCGTACGTGGACCGTTTCGTCCACTCCCTGCCTGACGGGTACGACACGGTGTTGGACGGGGAGACCGCTGCAGTGAGCGCGGGGGAGAAGCAGCTGCTGACCATCGCGCGGGCCTTCCTGTCGGACCCCTCCATCCTCATCCTCGACGAGGCGACTAGCTCCGTGGATACGCGCACGGAGGTCCTCATCCAGAAGGCCATGCACAACCTGCGCGCCGAGCGCACCAGCTTCGTGATCGCGCACCGCCTCTCCACCATCCGGGACGCCACCGTCATCCTGGTC
Organism: Actinomycetota bacterium; assembly: GCA_046091825.1. Lineage (GTDB taxonomy): Bacteria > Actinomycetota > Acidimicrobiia > Acidimicrobiales > Ilumatobacteraceae > UBA2093. The sequence goes on from JBJTCK010000079.1 coordinate 26,396, forward strand.
ATGGAGAACGGGGCGATCGTGGAGCAGGGCTCCCACGAGGAGCTGCTGGCGGCCCGCGGGGCGTACCACCGCCTGTACAGGTCCCAGTTCACCGCTCCCGTCGGGGACGGTGCCTGACCCCGAAATAGGATGCGGGTGACGGCCGGGGGACGGCCGGCGAGAGCACCGGGGGACAGATGGCTCACGACATGATCATCCGCGGCGGGACCGTCATCGACGGGACCGGCGCAGCCGCCTTCGCGGCGGACGTGGCGGTCGACGGTGACCGCATCACCGCGGTGGGTGACCTCACTGGAGAGACCGCCACGACGGAGGTGGACGCCCGCGGCCTCACGGTCACGCCGGGGTTCGTGGATCTCCACACGCATCTCGACGCACAGATCGGCTGGGACCCGCTCATGACGTCCTCGTCGTGGCAGGGCGTGACCACCGCTCTCATCGGCAACTGCGGGGTCTCCTTCGCGCCGGTCGCCCCGCAGAACCGGGCGTACCTTGCCGAGCTGATGGAGAGCGTGGAGGACATCCCGCGCCAGGCGATTCTCGACGGCCTGCCGTGGGACTGGCACACCTACCCCGAGTACCTCGACTCCGTCCAGCGCATGAACCCCGCGCTGAACGTCGTCGGTCTCGTCGGGCACTGCGCGGTGCGCTACCACGCCATGGGAGACAGGTCGATGGACGAGGGGAGCACTGCGACCCCCGACGAACTCGCGATGATGCGCGACATCATGGCTGAGGCGGTGGCCGGGGGTGCGGTGGGCTTCTCCACGTCACGCATCCTGCTGCACACCGTCCCGGACGGCCGCAAGGTGCCCGGCACCTACGCCCCTGTCGATGAGTACGTGGCGATGGCCGAGGGCATGAACCGCTCGGGTGGCGGGATCTTCCAGGCGGTCATGGATTTCGCCACGAAGATGGACCACGAGATGGACCTGCTCCGCACGATGGCAGAGACCGCTGGCGACGTGCTGTTCTCCACCGGTGTCGGCAACGGGTCCGGCCAGGCACCGGTCGACTTCTGGGGTGGCCACATCAGCGACATGCGGGCCAACCACGGTCGCGTGACCGGAGTGTCACAGGTCCGCCCGAGCGGAACGCTGATGGGGCTCCAGCAGGTGCCCCCGGTGGCAGGACCGCGCTGGAAGGCCGTCATGCAGCTGCCGACGCTGGAGAAGCGCCTGGAGGCCCTCAAGGATGACGCGACCCGTGCAGGGCTGGTGGAGGAGGGCAAGGCGCGGGGCCTCTGGTACGACGCGAGCCTCGTGCACCCGCTCGGGCAGGGCGACGTCCCGGACTACCACATGGAGGGCGGCAAGTCCGTCGCCGACCTCGCGGCGGAGAAGGGCGTGTCCCCGGTGGAGCTGGTGATCGACAGGCTCATCGAGAGCGAGGGCCGCGAGCTCTTCAACGTCTGGTTCTTCAGCCGCAACATGGACGCGATGCCGGGCTTCCTCAACCTTGACGGCATCATCCCGGGTCTCGGTGACGCGGGGGCGCATGCGGGCCAAATCTGCGATGCGGATGCCACCACCCACTACCTGTCCTACTGGGTCCGCGAGCGGGGCACGGCCGCGCTTGAGCAGGCGGTCCACAAGATCACCCAGCAGTCGGCCGGTGTGCTCGGGCTCGTGGACCGGGGCACGCTGGCGCCAGGGAAGTTCGCCGACATCAACGTCTTCGACGCGTCGTCCCTGCAGATCGCGTACCCCGAGTACGTGAACGACTTCCCGCACGGGTCCGGGCGTTTCCGCGTGAATGCATCCGGGTACGCCGCGACGATCGTGAACGGCCGCACCGTCACGGAGCACGGCAGGAACACAGGGGAGCGCAGCGGGCGGGTGCTGCGCGAGTTCAGCAGGGGGTGAGCACGGTGCTCGATATCGTCATCAAGAACGGGACCGTCGTGGACGGCACCGGCGCGCCGGCCCGGAGGGCCGACATCGCCGTGAAGGACGGGAGAATCGTCCGCATCGCGGGGTCAATCGACGAACCAGCAGCGGAAACGATCGACGCCGCGGGCAGGATCGTCACGCCGGGCTTCGTGGACATCCACACCCACTACGACGGGCAGGTCACCTGGGACGGGGAACTCAACCCGTCCGCCGCGCACGGCGTGACCACCGTGATCACGGGCAACTGCGGCGTCGGCTTCGCCCCGGTGAGGCCCGGCAGGGAGGACCACCTCGTGCGCCTGATGGAGGGCGTGGAGGACATCCCCGGCACCGCCCTGTACGAGGGCATGACGTGGGGATGGGAGTCCTTCCCCGAGTACATGGACAACCTGCGCGGCCGCTCCTGGTCGATGGACGTGGGCGTGCAGCTGCCGCACGGTCCGCTGCGCACCTACGTGATGGGTGACGAGCGCGCAGGGGGAAACGCGGAGGCCTCGCCCGAGGACGTGGCCGAGATGGCGCGCCTCGCAAGGGAGGCAATGGAGGCCGGTGCGTTCGGGTTCACCACGTCGCGCACGCTCGGGCACCTCAGCAGCGACGGCGTCCCCGTGCCCGGGACGTTCGCGGACGATGACGAGCTCTTCGCGATCGCAAAGGCTGTCCGTGACGGCGGCGGCCGCATTTTTGAGGTCGCGATGGCAGGCATCGTGCCCCATGACGACGGGGCCGTCACGGAACGCGAACTCGACTGGATCGGGACGATGGCGAAGGAGACGGGACTCACCGCCACTTTCATCGTGCTTCAGCACGACCAGGACCCGCGGCGCTGGCGCAAGGAGATGGACGCCGCCGCACGGTGGCGGGAGTCGGGCGCGAAGGTCGTCCCGCTCGTGGCGGGGCGCCCGTTCGGGGTGCTGCTCGGCCTCGAGGTCCGCAACCCGTTCGCCCTGCGGCCCTCGTACGAGGCCGTCGCCGGGCTCCCGGTCCGCGAGCGCATCGCTGCCATGCGCGACCCGCAGGTGCGCTCGAGGATCCTCTCCGAGGAGCCTGTCGCGGATGACGACACCAGGCTGCTCTCCCAGAAGGGACTCGCCATGGTCGTGGAGCGCTGCTATGTGCTCGAGAGCGGTGTCGAACCCGACTACGAACAGGACCCCTCGCGGTCGATCGGTGCAATCGCCCGTGCGCGCGGGGTGACGCCGCTCGAGATCGCGTACGACGCACTGACATCCTCGGACGAGCCGGTCATGTTGCTGCTGCCCTTGTTCAACTACTCGGACGGCAACCACGACGTGCTCCACGAGCAGATGATGGATGACGCAGCCGTGGTCGGGCTGGCTGACGGCGGCGCGCACTGCGGGGCCATATGTGATGCGTCCATCCCCACGTACATGCTGACCCACTGGGTGAAGGGACGTTCCCGTGGTGCGCGCCTCCGTCTGGAGGACGGCGTCCGCAGACTGACCTCACAGCCGGCCGATGTCTACGGGCTCTCCGACAGGGGCCGCCTGGAGGAAGGCAAGAGGGCCGACATCAACGTGATCGATCTCGAGAACCTGCGCCTGCTCGCCCCCCACGCCGTGCATGACCTGCCGGCCGGCGGCCTGCGCCTGCTGCAGGATGCGGTGGGCTACGACGCCACGATCGTCTCGGGCCGCGTGACCCGCAGGAACGGCAGGGACACCGGGGAGCGCCCCGGACGTCTCGTCACCACCAGGGGCTGAGGTCCGCCGGCAGGCCTGTTCGCCTACTGGGCCAGGCCGCGGAGACGCCCCGCAACATCCGCGGGGTCGACAGGGTTGAAGTACTCCTCACCGGCCACCTCCGCCGCGGCGATGTAGCGGGCCACACCACGTGCCCGCCACGGCGACACGATCTCGATGCTCATCCATCCGTCGTCGGCGCCGCGCGGCGCCTGGTTGACCCACATCATGTAGGGGAGCGGCTCGTCGTACAGCCTGTCCAGCCTGTCGAACAGGTCCACGAGCACGCCAGCAAGGGAGTCGCGCGCTCTGTCACCGAGCGAGCTGAGGTCTGGTGCGCGCTCGGTGGGGGCAACGATGAGAGAGACGGGGAACACACTCGCGTGCTGCGCGTAGGCGGTCACCCCGGGGATGCTGACCACTGAACGCGGACCGGCGTCAGTGTCGGGTGCCCAACCGGCGGCGAATCGCCGCGCGATGCGGGACGGCACGCTGTCATAGGCGTATATCTGCCCGTGGGGATGCGGGATGGTCGCACCCACCTCTGCGCCGCGGTTCTCGAATACCAGCACGCACTCCACGCCCTCCTGCGACGCGAGTGCATCGGTGCGCGACGCCCACAGGTCGATCACCCGGCGCACACCGTCGGCGCCGAGGGAATGGAACGTGGCGTCATGGTCGGGGGAGTACAGCACCACCTCGCACCGCCCCTCGCCGAGGGCCGGCCACCGGTTGGGGAACGCCCTGACAAGGTACGGCTCCGGTGCCTCCAGGCCGCCCACGCAGAACGGGCATCCGTCCACGGGCAGGTTCGGCCGGTCCTGACGGGATGCCACCACGTGCACGACAGTGCCGAGGTGGGGGTCGACGCGCGTGTCCGGCACGCCCCCAATGTACCCGCGGCCCCTGTGCCGGGGTGCGAGGGTCAGGACGTGAACGAGATGTTGAAGTTCTGGTTCGCGTTGGTGCGGGAGCCGCCGAACAGTTCCTCGCCGGATGCGTCCAGCCTGAAGGTGTAGTTCTTGCCCGCGGTCACGGAGATGTCCTTGCACTTGGAGAAGTCGATCACCGCTGTCACGTAGCGGCCCGCCGAGGGCGGGGCGTCGGCCGAACCGTCCTTGTAGTAATCGAACGAGTTCGAGTACTGCGGGTCTGCCTTCACCTCGGTAAACGCGGAGCTGTTCGTGTCGGACATGGTGACTGCGGTGTTGAAGCAGTAGCCCCACTGGCCTCCGTCGCCGGAGTAGCCGGAGACACGGTAGTTGAGGGAGCCCATGTCAAGGTAGGTGTCCGTGCCGGTGATCGTGTCATCGGCACCCGCCACGCGCATGCGCTGCGGACGCCAGAACTTCACTGTCAGCTTGGGGTTCGCCACCGAGACCCGCACCCGCCGTGACTCGCTGCCCAGGCGGCAACCCGGCTGGTCCGTGCCGTTGCAGCTCTCGGCGGCCACGTAGTCGACCGTCTGCTCCGTCCCGCCCGCCGGCGTGAAGGCGAACACGGTCGGTGCGGTCACGAAGAACGGTGCGATGGTCATCGAGATCTCGGCAGGGGACCCGTCGCTGAGGGTGGCCTTCACCGTGAGCACGTCGCCGGCCTTGAAGTTGTCGAGGAACTTCGTGTACCCGCGCGGCTGGATGTTCGCGGTCAGGTCGAAGCCGGAGGCATTGCCGCCCCGGCCGGCCGGGTACTCGCGGTAGGCGTCGTAGAGGCCGAACCCGCCCGTGTGGTCGGTCCACGTGGGGGCTACTGCCGGCATGCTCCCGCCGTTCGCCTTTGCCGCCGTCAGCATCTTGTGCATGCTGAACTCGGCCCACTTCACCGACTTGCACCCGGTGGGGTCAGAAGTCGGCACGTAGATGCTGCAGGTGGTCTGCCCGTCCTTGCGGAACGCGTACTTCCAGTAGTCCTTGATGTTGCCGTCACCCCACGAGAGGATCCGCGGTGCACTGACAAAGGTGTCGAGCGTGGTGCCTGAGTCCTCCGTGAGGCACCAGGCAAGGCCGGTGCAGTCCACCCATGCGTCCTGGATGGAGAGGCTGGGGTTCTCCGTCAGGAACGGCGCCACCAGGCGGGTGTTGAGGGTGAAGTTGGCGTCGACGAGGATCGAGAGCTGCTTGCGCAGTTCCGCGGGGTCGGTGTACTTCTGGGAGAGGATGTTGTAGTTGATGGCGCTCTGGCCCGACCCGATGCCCGTGGTCAGCGAGCTGAAGGCGTCATAGAGGGCCGTGGGCTTCGAGCCGGTCTTCCCCGCTGACTGGTCAAGCTGGTCCGGGAAACCGTCGCCGTCATCGTCGATGTCGAGGGTGTTCGGCATCCCGTCCCCGTCGAGGTCGCCCCCGGCCTCCTGTTCGGAGGCGGCGAATGCCTGCACACCCCAGGTCCAGTCGATCGAGTCACCCGGTGCGAGCGAGGCGGAGGAGACCGCCTTCGATGCGGCCAGCCCGAGTCTTCCCGCGCCCGCTGGCTTGCCGGCCTTGCTCGCGTTCTTGAGCGTGCCGGAGAGAGGGAGGGAAGCGGTGGCACCTGCCGCCTTGGCGGATGCGTACTGCTGTGCGGCGGAGTAGGTGATCGTGCCGAGCGACGTGGTCTTGCCCGGCTTCGCCTTGATCCCGCCGTACCACGTGGTCTTCTTCCCTGAGGTCTTGCCTATGGAGACGGAACCCGCATAGGAGCCGTTCGGGTTGACCAGGTGCAGGCTCACTTTGCCGCTCGCCTTCACGTTCTTCGGCAGCGTGATAGTCGCCTTGCCGCCGCTGACCTTCGCCCTGGCGCTCGCACCGGTGCTGTAGACGGCAAGAAGCTGCGTGCCGGCAGCGGCACCCTTCACCTTTGCCGTCAGCTTCGTGGCCGCCGTGGCGGCCTGCACGACCGAGACGGGCGACACTGCGGCGAGCGCCCCAGCGAGCAGGATCCCTGCGATGAACCGAAGACCTGACCTCATGGCCCCCCCTTGTCCGTGGTTGGCCCAACAATAAGCACAGCCACGGCGCATGTCCACCACGGACCGGCCGGGCGGGGTCAGTTCACGCGGCGTTCGCGGCCTGCCCAGTAGGGCTCGCGGAGGTCCTTCTTCAGGACCTTGCCGCTGGGGTTGCGCGGCAGGACGTCGATCCACTGCACCTGGGTGGGGCACTTGAAGCGGGCCAGTCGCTCCCGGGAGAAGTCGATGATCTCCTGCTCCGTGACCTCGGTGCCGGGGGCCCTGACGACCACGGCGAGGGCCGTCTCGCCCCATTTCTCGTGGGGGATGCCGATCACGGCCACGTCCGCGATGCCCGGGTGGGACATGAGGACGTTCTCCACCTCGGCGGGGTAGACGTTCTCGCCGCCGGACACGATCATGTCCTTCACGCGGTCGTGGATGAAGACGTACCCGTCGGCGTCCACGTAGCCGGCGTCACCGGTCTTGAACCAGCCGTCGGGCGTGATGGCCTTGGCTGTGTCCTCGGGGCGCTTCCAGTAGCCGAGCATGTTCTGGTCGGTGCGGCACCAAATCTCGCCGACCTCGCCGACCTGGCAGTCCCGGTTCTCGTCGTTGTCGACGATGCGGATCTCCACGCCGGGCCCGGGCACGCCACAGCTGCGGAGGCGGTGCTTGTTGGGGCCGTTCGGATCGTGGTCCGCCGGGGGAAGGTTGCAGATGCCGCCGGTCGTCTCCGTGAGGCCGTACGCCTGCCAAAACTTGCACTTCAGCAGCTGGACGCTCTTCGTGAGCACCTCCTCGCTGATGGGTGACGCGCCGTAGACCATGACCTCGAGGCTGGAGAAGTCCTCGTTCTCGACCCCGGGCATCATGTTCATGAACGCGAGCACCGCGGGCACGAGGAATGCGTGCGTGATGCGCTTCTCGCCGAAGAGCTTCACGAGTGCCGCGGGGTCCATGGCGCGCAGCACGATGGTGCTGCAGCCCTTGTACATGCCCGCCATGGCCCAGCCTCCGCCGCCGATGTGGAAGAGGGGCATCGCCGCGAGGTTGACGGAGTTCTCCTTCAGCTCCCAGATCGCCTCGATCATGGGCGCGATGGCGAGGAAGTTCTTATTGGTCAGCATCACGCCCTTCGGAAGGCCTGTTGTGCCGCTGGAGTACAGCTGGAACGCGACGTCCTCCATGGCGGACGGGACGTTCGGGTCCCCGGCTGGTTGGCGCTCCAGCCATGTGTTCCAGTCCTCGTAGGTCCCGTGGCCGCCGACGACGAGGATGAGCCTCGTGTGCGTGAGCTTGTCGATGATCGCGTCGAGGATGCCGACGAACTCCGCACCGACCACGAGGACCTTCGCCTCCGCGTTGTTCACGATGTACTCCACTTCGGGGGCTGCCAGTCGCCAGTTGACGTCCACGCTGACTGCGTTGACCATGGCGGCGCCGAAGGCGATCTCGAAGTGCGGGATGCCGTTCATGTCGAGCAGTGCGACGCGGTCCCCGCTGCCCACGCCGGCGGCAGCGAGACCCTGGGCGACGCGCTGCGAACGCTCGTACATCTCGGCCCAGTCGAGGGTGCGGCTGCCCTCGGTGAGGCAGGGGTGCTGGGGCCGGTTCGTCCCGTGCACGCGGACGATGTCGGCAATGGAGTTGATTGCTGCTGCGGTCATGGGCGCAGATGGTAGACGAGCACCCCGCAGTGCCGCCGTCAGTCTTCGGCCCGCCGGTCGCGCTTCTTCGCGCTCTGGCGGCGCTTCGACTCGAGCCGGCGCTCGACCGCGCCGCGGCCGGGCTTGGTGGCGCGTCTGGGCGGTGGTGCGGGGCGCGACGCGTCGTCGATGCCCGCGATGGCAGCCTCCAGGCAGGCTTGCCTGTTCTTCCACTGGCTGCGGCTCGACTGGCGGGTGACCCGCAGCTGGGCGCCGAGGCGTGCGGTGATCCTCGCGACAGCGGCTCGGGGACCCTCGAGGGCAGTGAGGTCCACCGTAAGGACGGCCTTGGTGGAGGTCTTGTTTACGTTCTGGCCCCCCGCCCCGGCAGCCCGCGCGAACGACCACGTGACCGCGTGCGCGGGGATGACGATGCCGCCCGGTGTGGTGATGTCGTCCTGCCCGGCCATCGGTCAGGCGGGCAGGCGAGGCACGAGGTGGTGACCCGGGTCGGTCCGCTGACGCTGGAGCGCGGGGATGATGTCGCGGTAGGCGGCGCGCATGTTCGGGTAGGGCTCGGGGAGATCCGGTGACAGCAGGTCGTGCAGCCGGGGGAGGGCGTGGTAGGGCACCGCGGGGTACATGTGGTGCTCCAGGTGGTAGTTCATGTTCAGGTAGAGGAAACGAAGGACGGGGCCCATGAGGACCGTGCGGGTGTTCAGCCGGTGGTCGAGCACGTCCTCGGCGAGACCCGCGTGCTGGGTGGTGCCGAACACGACCAGGAGCCACCGGCCGTAAAGGGAGGGCAGACCGACGAGCATCATCGGCAGCAGCGACGACACGCTGACCGACCAGACGATCACCGTGACCCAGACGGCCGCGTGGATGCGGCCCCATCTCACGGCGGCCCGTGCCTCGCGTGCCGGCACGTACGTGGCCTCCTCCGGAGTGAGCCGGCCCACGATGTTGTGCGCGTACTTGCGCATCTCGGCGGCCGTGCTGAACACGCCGAACATGTCGGCGACCACGCGCCACAGGGCGGTCGGCCGCGGGTAGGCGATCTCCGGATCGCGACCCACGATGATGGTGTCCGCGTGGTGGCGGTTGTGGCTCCAGCGCCACGAGACGGGCTCGCGGACGTCCATGAACGATGCGAGGTGGTACACCACGTCGTTCGCGCGTTTCGAGGCGAACGCTGTGCGGTGCCCGCACTCGTGCCACCTGGCATCTGATGCCGAGCCGTAGAGCGTGCCGTACGCGAAGGCGGCGGGGACGGTCCACCAGGACAGCCACGTCGCCCACAACCATGCGCCGGCCGCCACGAGCAGGGCCAGCCACAGCAGGGTGTGGAACGCAGCCGGGTTGTCGCGCCGCTTCATGAGTGCGAGAAGCTGCGCCCGGTCCACCGGGCTGAGGCGCCACGTGGCCCCGGCCAGTCCGTTGTCGACCGCGAGCCGGGACTCACCGCCGAGGAGCCCGTAATCACGGTGGTGTCTGGTCGTGCGGGCCACGCGGGAACATTATCCCCGGCGCTCCGCCCGCTCAGGCCTGCAGGCCATCGACGCTGCCGAGCACCTCCGGCGAGTCGTTGTGGCTGTGCGTGAAGCCGCGGCGCCGCTCCTCCTCCACGGTGGCCGTGCTGCGCAGGGCGACGATGTAGGCACGCCGGTAACTGGATGCAGAGTGGTTGCCGCCGGAGCCGTGGAGAACTCCCTCGTTGTGCACGGTGATGTCGCCGCGTTTGATCTCCACCGGGACCATCACGTCATCCGGCCCGAGATCGGTGACGAGTGTGTGGCTCGCCGAGCGATCGTCGTGGAGCGGCCTGTGGGGGCGAACGGGCTCGCGGTGGGACCCCGGCAGGAACTGCATGCACCCGTTCTCCCGGGTGGAGTCGTCGACGGCCAGCCAGCACGTGGCGGTGCGCCGGTCCTCGGTCTCGATCCAGTAGGCCTGGTCCTGGTGCCAATGGAACACCGCATCCGGGCGCCCTGGGGACTTCGCGAGCAACTGGTCGAAGTCGATCGTCATGCCCTCGCCGCACAACTGGGCAGCAATGGACTGCGCGCGCCGCTCGAAGATGTTTCCCTGCCACGCGGGGTGGTACCGGCGGGGGAGCATCACGTTCACCACTGCATACCCGCTCGGGTCGGTGCCGTGCTCGCCCGTGGTCATATCGTTGAAGTCCTTGCCCACCACCGCGATCTCCCCGCGCAGGAACCGCTCGTAGACCTCCTCGATCGCGTCCATCTCGGCAGCCGACATGACGCCCCTGAGGTGGACGTACCCGTCGCGCCGGAACGCGTCGACCTCCTCCTGGGTGATGCGGTACGTCTCGCCGTCGCGCCGGCCGGCGCCGTGGTCCTGTGGACCGCCCGTCACTTGTGCCATGAGGGTCACGCTAGTCGCCGCCCGCCGCCGGACTGCCCGGGGTCAGCGGTCGCGCATGCGCACGGAGAGACACGTCACGCATCCCTCGAGCTTCTCGAACTCTGAGATGTCCACGCACACGACCTCCAGGCCACGCGACCGGAGCAGGTCCGCACTGCGCGGGGCGTCCGCGGCCATGAGGACGGTGTTCCCGTCCAGGATGACCACGTGGGCACCGGACTCCTCGGGCATGGACACATACGGGTGGAACACGGTCGCGTCGTCCACCGCCGGGTCCCACCCGATCACGGTGCCGTCGGGCAGTGCCGTGACCGCAGACTTGAGATGGAGCACCTTGCGGACGTCCACCGCGACGACAGTCGCCCCGAGCGGACCCACGATTGCCGCGAACTGGTCGATGCCGGCCTGGTTGGTGCGTCCGCCCCTGCCCACGTAGAGGGTGTCACCGACCTTCAGCACGTCGCCCCCGTCGAGCGTGCCCGGGGCGGTGATCCGCTCGGTGCGGCACCCCATGGCACGCACCGTGTCCTCTACGGCCGCTGTCTCGGGCTTGCGGGCGTCGCTGCCCGGGTTCGTGATGACGGCCACGTCCCGGTACATCACCACGGCGTCCTCGATGAACACGCAGTCGGGGGCGCTCTCCAGTGTGGGGACCCGGCGGACCTCCCACCCGCGCCGTTCCAGGGCGCCCACGTACGCGGACCACTGCTCGATGGCCTTTGTCAGGTCGACCGACTGGCGGTCGATGTGGGTCACGATGCCCTCGGCGAGCCGGGCACACGGCGGGCGGACGAGAGCGACTGTCATGGAGCGGGTGACGGGAATCGAACCCGCATAGCCAGCTTGGAAGGCTGGAACTCTAGCCATTGAGCTACACCCGCGTGTGTGGGGATGGAGCCTACCGAGAACGGCGCGAACGGAGCACGAGCCAGCCGAGACCGACCACCGCTGCAGCGACCACGGCGTACTGCAGGTAGTCCCCCCACTTGCCGGCCTTCTCCCACTGGTCGCCGAGGCCCCACCCGACTGCCACCCACACCGTGTTCCACACGAGCGAGCCCGCAGCGGTGAGCAGGGTGAACCGGGCGACTGGCATCTTGTCCGAACCGGCCGGGATGGAGACGACGGACCGGACGACCGGGACGAGCCTTCCGAACAGCACGACCTTGGTGCCGTGCCGGTCGAACCACACGAAACCCTTGTGCACGTCGGCCTTCTTCAGTCCGATGATGCGTCCGACGCCGGCGAGGAAGCGCTCCAGGCGCTCGTCGCTGACGAGCCTGCCGATCCCGTAGAGGAAGTCGGCCCCCACCACGGACCCGATGGTGGCCGCGATGACACCGCCGACGAAACCGAACCGTCCCTCGCTCACGTTGAAGCCCGCGAGCAGGAGGATGAGCTCGGAGGGAATGGGCGGGAAGATGTTCTCGAGTGCCACCAGGAAGGCGACACCCACGAGCCCGATGGCGTCGATGACGTCTGTTGCCCACTGGATCACGTGACGAGACTAGTGGCGGTCGCCGTGACCGGGAGGCAATCCCGTCAGAGCCACTTGCGCCGTCGGAAGAACCACACCTGGAACAGGGTGACCGCCACGATTGCAGCCCACGAGAAGCCGTACCCGAAGTGCCAGTGGGTCTCGGGCATGTCATCGAAGTTCTGCCCGTAGAGACCGACGATGAAGGTGGGCAGCAGCATGATCGACGCGATGGCACCGGTGAACCTGTTCGATGCCACGTTCTCGTCATCGTTGAGCTGCTTCATGAACTCCTTCGTGGCGGTGATCGAGGTGTCGACGGACTGGAGGAGGGCAATCAGGTTCCGCGTGTCGATGTGGATGTCCGCGAGGTAGATCTCCAGCTCCTTCGAGAAGAGCTCACGGCGGCCGGTGGAGGAGTCCTGCTTGATGTCGACCCGGTCGTCGTCGTTGACCAGGCTCCCCAGCACCCCGCTCGTCTCCGACACCACGCCGAGCATGGCCGGCATCTCGTGGCGCACGGCGGAGAGGATCGGCCCGTGCTCCCGGTACGTCTCCATGATCCGGCGCCGGGACTTGCTGGTGAGCTTCTCGGTCTCCCCCGGCTCGATTGACTGGGTGAGGTCGATGCCGGAGCCGAGATCCGACGTGCGCCGGTGGACCATCTGCTCCAGGTTCACGGCGTCGTCGCTGAGGGTCCTGGCGACCACGTCAAGGAGCTCCAGCAGGAACCTGCCGCCGGGCGCGGTGTCCCCGCTGTACGAGCGCTGCGTCCCGAGCGCCGGAACGATCGCGTCCCAGTCGTGTGTGCTGGAGCGGTGGGCGGCCACCGAGATCGCGACGTGCTCGAACGAGATCGCAAAGACGATGTGGTCGAAGTCTGCCTTGGTGTTGCCCGTGTCCGAGGGCACGAACAGCATCCCGAAGAGGTACTCACCGTGGTTCTCGATGCGGGGGAACGGGGTGAGCTCGTGCTCGCGGCTGTCGAGGAGGTGGTCCCTCGCGACGGGGTGGAGAGGCATGCCGATGGCTGCCTCGAACGTGGCCAGTTCGGCCGGGTCGTCGTCGGTGACGTTGAGGAACGAGACATGCGCGGTTCCGCCCATCACCGAATCGTAGGGTGCGGCTGGGAGGCCGACGGGGGATGTTGGTTATGCTCGCCGCACACTCTCCCGGAAGGAACCTCCACCATGGGCAAGCCCGCAGTGAACATCGGCAAGGTCGGCATCTGGTACGGGGGCATCGACGCGCTGCCGACCCCGAAGGCCCGTGAGGCCGCGCAGCTGGTCGAGAGCCTGGGGTACGGAGCCCTCTGGGTCGCCGAGGCCGTCGGACGGGACCCTTTCGTGTCGTCCGCCGTGCTGCTGTCGGCCACGAAGACACTGCCCCTCGCCACCGGCATCGCGAACATCTACGCCCGTGACCCCATGACGATGGCGGCCGGCCAGAAGACACTCGCCGAGGCGTTCCCCGGGCGGTTCCTGCTCGGTCTGGGCGTGAGCCACGGCCACCTCGTGGCGGGCATCCGCAAGCACGACTACTCGAAGCCGTACAGCTACATGGTCGACTACCTGGAGAAGATGGAGAAGGCCCTCTTCATGGCCACGGCCCCTGCCGAGGACCCCGGCATTCTCCTTGCCGCCCTCGGGCCGAAGATGCTGGAGCTGTCCGCCACCAGGGCGAACGGCGCCCATCCGTACTTCACCACCCCCGAGCACACGAGGATGTCCCGCGACGTCATGGGTCCCGACGCCCTGCTCGCCCCGGAACAGATGGTGGTGCTGGAGACCGACCCTGCAGAGGCCCGACGCATCGCCCGGGCCGGCATGAAGATCTATCTCGGGCTGCCGAACTACGCGAACAACCTGAAGCGTCTCGGCTTCACCGAGGAAGACATCGCCGACGGCGGCAGCGACCGTCTCGTCGACGCCATCGTCGCGTGGGGCACCGAGGAGCAGATCGCGGCGCGGGTCGCCGAGCACCATGATGCCGGCGCCGACCACGTGTGCGTGCAGGTGCTCATGGCCGACCCCCGCACGGCGCCGACAGCCGAGTTCACGAGGCTCGCGCCCGCCCTGCTGAACTGACCCGCCATCCAGTCTGCGCTGGTTAGGGTGGACAGGTGATGGGGGAGACGCCGCCACACTCTGGTCGCCTGCGCACGGCTGCGGTCTTCTCGATTGGTGCAGGTGTCGTTCACGGCGCGGCCATAGGTCTGCACGCTGACCATCCCGCCCTCGCGCGCATCTTCCTCGTGTGCACGCTCCTGCAGGTCGGGTGGGGAATCGTTGCCCTCGAGCGGAGCAACCGCCGGCTTGCCGCCCTGGGTGCACTCATCAACGGTGCCGCAGTGGTCGGCTGGGTCGTGACGCGGACGAAGGGCATCTCCTTCATCCCCGGGCTCGAACACGCCGAGGTGCCGCAGACAGCCGACACCCTCTGTGCCGTCCTCGGTGCTGTGGCCGTGATTGCCGCGTGGGCCGGGACCGTCCCCACCGAGGTGCGCGTGAAGTCTCGTGCGTCATCCGCCGTGGCTGCCCTCATGCTGACGACAGCTGGTCTCGCGACGGTCAGGGTCCACGAACATTCGAACGGGCCGGAGCAGGCAGCTGAGTCCGCGTTCTTCGTCGATGCGAACGGTGCGATTGTCTCCAAGGTGACGACAACGATCGTCACGACCGACGCGACCACCGCGGGGACGTCCACAACCGTCGACGGGAAGGTGCAGAGGAGCGTGAGCGAGGTGGTGCCGTCCACCACCGGGGTCCCGAGGCCGAGGACAACCGCCGCCACCACCGTCCCGGCACCGGAGACCACTGCGCACTCCCACGTGACGACGCCGGCCGCGCAGCTTGCTGCAGCGTCCGGCTGGCCGCGCGCGTTCGACCCGGCACAGGGCATCAACATCAGCGGCATAGGCGGCGTCACCCCAGAGCAGGAGTCGCGTGCCCGCACCCTGATCACGAACACCATGAGGGACTTGCAGACGTACGCGGACTACCGTACTGCGGTCTCGGCCGGGTACAACTCGATCGGTGACGGCGGAAGTGGCTACGAGCACTACGTCAAGAACTCCCTGGTCAATGACGGGAAGTTCCTGGACTCCACCGCGCCCGAATCAATCGTGTACCGGGTGACGAACGGGGCGAAGATGGTGGTCTCGGCCATGTACATTGCGCCTTCGTTCACCCAGATTGATGACTTCACCCTCACGAACTACGCAGGTCCGCTCATGCAGTGGCATGTGCACAACAACCTCTGCTTCGGCCAGAACGCACAGGGAAACCCGATCGTCGTGGCTGTAGCGGTGAACGGCGTGTGCGCCAAGGGTGTTCTCCAGACGAACGGGAGCCCGATGGTGCATGTGTGGGTCGTCGCCCACCCGTGCGGACCGTTCGCTGCTGTCGAGGGGGTGGCTGCCGGTGTGGCAGCCGTGCCGGACGCGCAGAGACTCGATCTCTGCAACGCCGCTCACTGACGCTGGTCAGGGGATGACGAAGATCTCCGCGCGGCGGTTGAGAGCCTGCTGGGAGTCCTTCTTCGAGTTGCTGACCACCTGCGAGGCCCCGTAGCTCTGGATCGCGATTACACAGGAGACGCCGCGGTCCCTCAGCAGTGACCGTGCCGCCATCGCGCGCTTCTGGGAGAGCTCCGTCATCTTGCCGGTCTCGCCGCCCACGTTGCCGGTGTGGCCCGTGACGAGGATCGCGCTGGCCTTGCGGGCATCAGAGCTGATGTTGGCGATGAGCGCCTTTGCGGTGGCGGTGGTGAGGGCGGTCCCGTTGCGGAACATGACGACCGTCGGGGCTGCCACCTGGACGACGGTGTCAGAGAGGGCTGGAGTGCCGTCCGTGACGAGCGTGGACACCGAGGCCGAGACCTTGCCGTTCGACCGCAGTGCGATCTGTGCACGGCAGCGCCCGTTCGCCATCAGCACGAGGTTGCGTCCTGCGCCGAGGCATGTGCGGGGCGTGAGCGAGTTGACGACCCACTTCTTCTCCGCACCCGAGCTCATGACGCGCACGGCGGTCATGGCCACGTTTGTGGCCGCGACATTCCCGGGGAACAGGGCGGCAGGGACGGCCGCGACGGTGGTTACAGGCGCGGTCGTCGCGGCCCCGCGGGCCACGGTCGTGGTGGTGGCGGGCTTCTTGGTGTTGCCCTGGTTCTTGAACGAGCTCCACGGCGTGGTCGTGGTCGTAGTCGTGGTGGTGGTCGATGCGGCCTTCGCGCGCTGCATCGCCTCGGTCGCACCGGCGGGCGGGGTGCCGGGCATGGACGGCCCGGTGAAGTAGACGCCGTAGAACCTGCCCGCGGTGAGGGCAGGGTTGCCCAGGTTCACGTTGACCATGGCGAAGTCCTTCGTTGCGAATGCCTTGCCCTTCCACGAGGTCGACGTCGGGCAGCCGGAGAGGTTCACCAGGTTCGTCCCGATGGGGGCCGTCCCCGCAATGGCGGTGCCGTCCGCGGACATCTCGTAGAGGAGTGCGTAGAGCTCGTACCTGTTCCCTCCCGGCGCGAGGCAGGTCATTGACACCCGGAACTCCGTGAGCGGACCCGCGACGTTCGCACGGAACACCTGTCCGAAGGAGTTGGCATTGAAGCAGTCGAAGAGGGTGAGAGGGGCCTTGCCCAGGTCGCCCGCGCCGCTGGTGGGGGAACTGCACCCCGTGTTGGCGGCCGGCACCCCGTTCACGTACGAGGGCGGGTTCGTCCAGTAACTGATGAACCGTGCGGCACGTGGCGCCGCGGCCTGGGCGGCACCGTTGATCCTGTAGTCAAACACGAAGTTGCACGTCTTCGTGGTGGCGGAAAGCGGTCCGCCGGAGCAGTTGTTCGCCGTGGTGCCGTCGGCCTCGAGGAACGAGGCGCTGTGGCCTGCGGGGTTCTTCGCGTCGTCCCACGAGAAGTCGAAGCCGACGTTCGCGCCTGACGGACCGGCGGGGCTCGCCCCGCCGCGTGACGGGAGGAAGGAGACCGCGGCGGCTACGAGGAGCGCTGTCGCCGTCGCCAGCCTGGCGGTGATGTGTCGTGTTCCGGTTGTCATGGTGTGCTCACTGTTCATGCGCTGTGTCGAACGGTATCGGTGGAGACGATGACCCGGCGCACCCGTGACTCGTCCCACGGGCTGCGCGGGGCGACGGTGCCGCCGAAGTAGATCCACTGCCGCACCCCGAGGGCGGACAGGTACTTGGCCGAGACCTCCGCGCGCTTGCGCGCCAGGGACTGCACGAGCCATACGCTCGGCACCTCGGTGGAGGCGGCAAAGCCGCTGACGTACACGAGCCCGCCCCGGGCCTTCACGGTCGCGGCGGACTTGCGAAGGGCGGCCTTGCCGGCCGGGGTCAGGGCCGAGCTGCCGTGGGCAAAGTACGCGTACGGCGCCGTCTCGGTCCCCACCACGCGGACCTGGCCGGCTACGAGGGTGGTGTCGAACGTCCGTGCCTCGGCGATGTTGACGCCGACCGGGCCCCCTGTCGAGATGCCGTAGTCGTTCGCGAACTGCACGGCGACCTTCACCTTGTTGCTCGCGTAGGGCACCGTCACTGAGGTGTCCGGGCTCGCGCTGTCGACCGTCACCTTGATGCGGGCGAGCAGCTTCCCGGACCGCGTCGTCACCGAGATGATGGCGTGCGTGATGGGCACGGAGACCCCCGAGGTGCCGCGCGACGCCGAGATGCGGGTGCGTGACGCTCCTGCGGATGCGGTGCGCACGCGCGCCGGCGCTGGCGGGAGCGCCTGGGTGACTGTGGTGGCGGCCGGAGCGGCCGCGGGCGCCACGACGGGTGCAGGGGCCGCAGGCGGCGACGTGGTGGACGCGACGAAGGGCTGTGACCAGGCGCCGGCACCGGCGCTGTTGTGGGCGCGGACCGTGAAGGAGTGTGCGGTGCCCGCACGGAGCCCCCGCACCGAGCAGGTGGTCCGGGTGGTGGAGCACCTTGCGGATTCGGTGCCGTTGGCGCTGACCACGGCGGTGTAGGACGTGACCGTGCGGCCGCCATTGGAGACGGGTGCGGACCACGAGAACGTCGCGGTGGTCTGGTCGGCAGTCACCGAGGTCACGGCCGGCGCTCCTGGCACCGTGGGCACGGAGTAGGAGGCCGTCGCGGGGGCACTGCTGCCGATGCTGTTGGCGGCAGTCACGGAGACCGTCAGGGTGTCGCCGGGGGAGAGGCCGGTGATGGTGCACCGTGTCGCAGTCGGGGTGGCCTTGGCGCACGCCCCCCTGTTCGTCGTCACGGCATACGAGGTGACGGGGGTCCCGCCATGGGAGGCCGGGGCACGCCACGACACGGTCGCAGAGCCGGCAGCACCGTCCACCGTGAGGTCACGGGGGGTGTCAGGGTTCGCCAGCGGCATCACGAGGGCGGCGGCGGTGTTCGTGGCAGTCTCGGTCGCCCTCTGGGTCGTCACCGTCACGATCTTCACCTGGTACAGCACGGCAGGGTTCAGGTTCGTGGCCTGGGCATGGCGCGTCGTCACCGACAACGCGAGCACGACTGGGCCAGCCCAGCCGGGCAGTGCGGGCGGTCGCGGGCTGTCGACTGCGTTCACAACGGCAATGGGGGAGCCGTAGTCCCCGCCGACAGGGCGGACGTACACGTCGTACTGCTGGAAAGTGGCGGGGTCGAACGCAGGTGCGTCCTCCCACCTGATGTCGAGGGTGGTGGACGCCCGGGTGCCCACCACAGACACCGGGGCGTCCACTGTCGGCGCCGGCACCAGGACCTGAACGGTCTCTGATGCGTCGCCGACACCTGCCACGGTGACCGCTGATGCGGCGACCGTGTAGGACTGGCCGTTGGTGAGGCCGACGAGGGTGCACGACATTGTCGATGCACTGCAGTCGGACCTCGAGACTGTGGGGGCCCCGCTCGACACCGCCGTCACCTTGTAGGAGAGGATGGTGCTGCCCCCGTCGCTGAACGGCGCGGCGTAACCGACCGTGATGGTCGAGTCGCCGGCCGAGACGGACGAGATGTGCGGCGCGCCGGGGAGTGCCGCCGTCACCGTGACGGTGCGGGAGACGGGTGCCGCGGCGGCGTACGTCTGGTCACCCGCCTGGCTGGCCGTGACGGTGCAGGTGCCGATGGCAACGGGCGCGACCACGCCGTCAGTCGAGACCGAGCACGACGAGGCACCGGCGGACACCGAGTATGTGACGGCCAGGCCGCTGCTCGCGGTCGCGGCGAGGACCGAGGGCTGCCCGCCGTGGCTGAGCGGTGCCGGCTGCGGGAAGGTGACGGCCTGCGACATCTTGCCGATCTCGATGATTTGGTCAACCGACGGGGCGGCGTCCCAGAGGGAATTCCCCGCCTGGGATGCCGTGAGCGTGCAGGTGCCACCCGCGCGGAACGTGACTGTGCCCCCCGCGAGCGTGCAGACGGTCCCCGAACCGGACGTCACCGAGATGACTGTGGGCAGTCCGACGGACGAGACGGCAGAAGGAGAGTATGTGCCCCCGGTGACGGGCAGTGAGGGCATCTCGGTGGTGAACGCCACCGTCTGCAGGCCCTTGGTCGCCGTGACGGTCCTGCTGGGGCTGCTCACCGCCGAGTAGTTCTGGCTGGCGTCACGCGTGGCCGAGACGGAGCACGTCCCTGTGCCCGTCGGCGCAAGAACGCCACCCGTCGGGTCGACGGTGCACGGTCCCGACAGGACCGAGTACGTGACGGCGCCGCTGCCGGAGCCGCCAGAGGTGACGAGCGGCAGGGTCGAGCCGTATGCGACGGTGCCCGTGCTCACGATGTCGAGTGGGCTCTGCGCGGCACGCGCGATCGTCAGGGTCTCGCTGCGCGAGCCCTCGAAGTTGCCCTCCTGCACCGTCGCGGTCACCGTGTAGGTGCCGGCATTGGCAGGTGCCCACTGTGACGAGTACGTGGTCCCGCCGGTGCCCGTGTACGTGACCGAGACGTTCTTGCCCTGGGGGGAGGTGGACACGGCAGGCGTGCGGACCGTCCCGTCGAACGTGCGGGTGAGGTGTGCGGGGTCGATGGTGACCTGTGTCGACTGCTTGGTGACCCTCCAGGCGGCGTTCGCGGACCCTGCGTAGTTCGTCTCGTTGATGGTCCCGTTGACCGAGTACGTGCCCGCGTTCGTCGGTGCCTGGACGGTCTCCGCGTAGACCGTGGACCCTGAGCCCGTGTATTTCGTGACCACGTTCAGCGCGGCAGGAGTGGTCGTGGACGCGAGGGCCCGCGGGGTCCCGTTGTAAGTGACGGTCCTCGTGGCCGCGAACGTCACGCTCGCATCGGCCTTGTTGATGAGGCCGAGCAGGGTCGGCAGCACGAGTTGGTAGTTGGGTCCGTCCGCGCCCCCGAGAGCCAGGCCGGGGGTGGTGACCGTCTTCGGGTTCGCGCTCGCGTCCGCATCGGCGAAGACTGCGTTCGGTGCCGACGAATCGAGGGACACGGTGTCTCCCTGGAGGACGCCGGAGAGAACGTGCGCTGAGGTGTCGAGCAGGGCGACCGTGGTCGCGTCGTACTGGCGTGTTACCACGGTGACGCCGGAGACCGAGACGTTCCGGCGGGTGACGTTGGCCGTCAACCCGGTCGGCTGCGAGACCGTGTACCTGGGCGCGTGCGGGCCGCTCAGCGCGATCCCGCTGACCGTCACCGGCTTGGCGGAACCGACGGTCTTCGAGGCGAACACCGCGGAGAGTGCGGTGGAGTCGATCGAGACGGAGTCGGCCGTCCCGGCCCGGCTGACGACCCCGTTCAGCACGGCAGACGGCATGTGGGGGGAGACGAGCGCGGTCGCTGAGAGCGACCCGTCGTAGGTGCGGCTGTCCGCCGACAGTCCGGTGACGGTGAGGTTCTTCGGTGACACGAGGAAGGACCGGGACTGCGTTGCGGCGGCCAGGTAGTTGGTGTTGCCGGGCTGTAGGGCATCGACGGTGCATGTGCCGACAGAGAGGATGCGTACCGTGTGCCCGGACGGGTTGTCGCACACCGAAGCCGGACCGGCCTGGAGCATCACGGTGAGGCCCGAGCTGGACGATGCGGAGACCGAGAAGTCTGCATCGCCGTACGGCCGGTCGGCCACGGACGCGAGCGTGACCGTCTGTGACGCCTGGTTCAGGGTGAACGAGAGCGGGGCAGACGTGGCGGCGAGGTGGTTGGTCCCCTGTGCCTTCGTGGCGGTCACCTCGCACGTGCCTGCAGATTCCACGGTGAGCGTGGCGCCGCTGACGGAACAGACCGCGCTGGACCCACCGACGACAGCGAAGGAGACTGCGCCGTCACCGTCGCCACCGGTGGTGCCGAGCGTCGTGGTGGCCTTCGTGGGGGCCGAGTAGGTGAGCGTGGTGGCGGTCGCCGTTGCCACGAGTGTCGTCTGTGCTGCGCGTGAGATCACGAGGGCACCGGTCACGTACGTGATGCTGTAGTTGGACGCAAGTCCGCTTGCCATCACCACGGCTGACGGGGTGACCGAGTACGAACCGGCGGTCACGGGGGCATTTGTGCTCCCCGCGTACGTGGTCGAGTCCGTGCCGGCGTACGTCTGGGTGACGGAGCTGACGGAGTCCGGGGCCGACAGACCCACAACACCGAAAGTGGGCGTGACGGTGCCCCCGAACGTGACGGCAATGTCATCGGACGTCACGGTGACAGGTCTCGGGTTGACCTGGATCTGGACGGCGGCAGTCGCGGCTGCGTAGTTCGGGCTTGTCGGAGTGAAGGTGACCGAGAGGGTGTGGGGCCCCGCATTCAGTCGCGTCCCGGGCGCAGGTGCGTAGGCGAACGTGCCTGCCTGGGCCGCGGTTGCCGACAGTTGCGCCCCGCCCAGTGAAGTGCCGAACGTGATGGCCTGCGGGGCCGTCCATGCAAGACCTGCTGACGCCTGTGTGATGTCCGCAGATGCAGTCGGTTGGGTGATGACGTAGTTCCCGGCGTCGGTGCCCGACTTGGTGACCCCTGCGACCTGCACCTGGACAGCCGCTCCTGCCTCCGCGGAGGCGAACGTTCCTGTTGCGGACCCAGTCCCGATCGTCACGTCGTCGCCGGAGACGACACCTGCGAATGCCGCGCCGGAGACGTTCAGGGTGGCGGTGGTGGTGGCGTCGTAGGTCTTGTTCGCGGCCGTGATCCCGGTGACGGTGAGGGTCTTGGCGGTGATGTTGGCCGTGGTTGTGGGTTGGGTGATGACATAGTTCGCGGCGTCGGTGCCGGACTTGGTGACCCCTGCGACCTGGACGGTCTTTGTGGTGCCGATGTTCTTCGTGTCGAAGGTTCCTGACACCGAGCCTGTCCCGATCGTCACGTCGTCGCCGGAGACGACACCTGCGAATGCCGCGCCGGAGACGTTCAGGGTGGCGGTGGTGGTGGAGTCGTAGGTCTTGTTCGCGGCTGTGATCCCGGTGACGGTGAGTGTCTTGGCGGTGATATTCGCGGTCGTGGTGGGCTGGGTGATGACATAGTTCCCGGCGTCGGTGCCGGACTTGGCGACCCCTGCGACCTGGACGGTCTTTGTGGTGCCGATGTTCTTCGTGTCGAACGTGCCGGTCGCTGACCCTGTCCCGATCGTCACGTCATCGCCGGAGACGACACCTGCGAACGCGGCGGACCCGGTCGAGAGGGTGGCGGTGGTGGTGGAGTCGTAGGTCTTGTTCGCGGCTGTGATCCCGGTGACGGTGAGTGTCTTGGCGGTGATATTCGCGGTCGTGGTGG
>JBJTCK010000080.1:0-6169 GCA_046091825.1 Actinomycetota bacterium
GCATACGCCCGATCGAGGCGAGCCCCAACGCTCGGAAGCGCCCCGGCCAGACCATCGACCAGATCGACATGGTGGACATCAACGAGGAGTTCCCCGCGCAGGTGCACCCCACGCCCAAGCACCTCGGCATCCCAATGGAGAAGCTGAACGTGCATGGCGGCGCGATCGCGCTCGGCCACCCGTTCGGCATGACCGGGGCCCGCATCATGACCACGCTCCTCAACGGCCTGCAGTGGGAGGACAAGACCTACGGCATGGAGAGCATGTGCGTCGGCGGCGGCCAGGGCATGGCAATGATCATCGAGCGCCTCAGCTGAGCAACTGAGCGAACTGCAACTCAACTCCGCGGTCCGGCCGTGGTCCTCAGCATGAGGGCCACGGCCGTTCCCGTCCCGCACATCAACACGGCTGCCGTGCCGAACGTGGAGACGGGCCCGAACCCGCCGTAGAGGATGGGCGCGAGGAGTGACATCAAGGTGGCCACCAGCAGGTCACCGCTGCCTGCGAGTCCCTGCGCGGCGGTGGCACGACCCTCTGGGGCGACCTTTGCCATCAGCGACTGCGCGGCCGGGATCGAGAGCGCGCCGATCACGCCCTCCACCACCGCGAACGCAACCAGCAGCCATGCTGACTGGAGCAGGCCGTAGACGAACACGAGCGGGATCGTCAGGAAGATCCCGATGATGGTCATCCGCTCCGCCCCGCGCCTGTCGGCCAGCCTGCCGCCCGCTGCCCCCAGAAGGATGAACGGGATCGTGTACAGCAGGAACGTGAGACCGACCATCAGGTTATTCCCCCCGCGGTCCGTGATGTAGCGGTCCCACAGCGAGTCGTAGATGCCGACGGGGATGAAGAGCGTGAGCGAGGCGAGTGCCGCCGCGCGCACCGGCCGCAGGCGCAGCAGCTCCAGGCTGGGCCGGCGGGACTCCCCGGACACGGGGAGTGCAGGGATGCGCCGCGTGAGCACGAAGAGGAACGACACGAGCGCCACGCCGCCGAAGACGAGGAATGCCCCGCGCAGCCCGAACGGCCCGATCAGGAGGGCGCCGATCATGGGGCCGCCCGTGAACCCGGCCAGCTCCACGCCGCGAAGGCGACCGAGGCGCTCCGCCGACCGTGCCTTGTCGATGTTGGCAACAATCGCGCGCACTGCAGGGCCGCTGGTGCCGAGCGATGCTCCGGTGATCGCACGCGCGACCACGAAGACCCAGAGCGACCCGCCGAAGGCGAAGAGCGTGGAGCCGAAGGCGGCGAGCACGAGCGCGGCGAGCACGAACCTCTTCGGCTTGCCGCGGTCCGCGAGCGGGGCGAGGAACAGCTGCACGAAGAACGACGTGAGGAATCCCGCTGCGGCTACGAATCCGAGGCCGGCATCGGAGAACCCGTATTCGTCCTGCAGGTCGCTGAGTGCGGGGAAGATCATGCTGTTCGACACGGGCACCGCGAACCCGCAGAGCAGGAGCGGGCCGATGCCCATTGTGAACGCACTGATGCCGCGCGGCTTCTTCTCGGTCATCGCAGGGCGTCGGGGGTCATGGGGAGGTGAATCCGTCCCACCGGTTCATCCGACCGGCGTGGACGACAACCGTACCCGTCCCGTCACCCGCGAGCAGGGCTCTCACCACATGCATCACGCCCCCGTGGGAGAACTCCGCCAGCACCCACGAGTCGGCGGCGTCGCGCAGCCCCGCGCCCGGCGGGTCCCCGAGCAGGTGCAGCACGCCTGTCTCGAGTCCGGCCAGGTCCACCTCTGCGGCCCACATCGCGGCGAGACCCGCGCGCAGGGTGGGGTCGGTGGCGAGGTCCGGGCCCTGCAGGACGAGCGCGACGGAGTCGACAGTGACGATCTCCACCTCGCTGCGGTCCACGATGTCGCCCCCGAGGAGGTCGTCGAACATCACCACCACCGGGCCGTCACCCGGCAGTTCGGCACCCACGGTGCCGTAGCGCACTATCGGCAGCCCGTCGTCATCAACGGTGCTCACCTTGATGCGATCGCCGTTCGCGAATCTCACGGGCGGCTGCCCCGGAGCACGGCGGTGCTGAACGCCGGCCAGTGGTCCATGCCCCACTCGTCGAACTCGCGCTCGGCCAGCATCACGCACGCAGTGTCGGCCACCGGGTCGACCCACAGAAAGGTTCCGATCCCTCCGAAGTGGCCGAACGTGGAGGCCGAGTTCTCCGGGCTCGTCCAGTGGGGGATCTTGTGGCCGCGCACCTCCACGCCGAGGCCCCACGGGCACGGGTCCATGGGGCCGACGCCCGGCAGGATGCCCTGCAGTTCGGGGAACACGGGTGTGACCGCGTCGAGGTACGTCTCGCGCGCGAGCAGGGCGGGTCGCCTCAATTCCGCGGCGAAGAGCACGAGGTCAGCGGCGGTGGAGTGGACGTCCTTCGCGCACGACCCCCGCAGTTCCGACGATGTCATCCCGAGCGGGGCGAACACTGCCTCGGCGAGGTACGCGGCGAACCCGATCCCCGTGGCGGACTCAACGTGCGCGGCGACCATGTCGTACCCGGTGTTCGAGTAGATCCGGCGCGCACCGGGGGCGCCCACGGGCTCGGCACCGTCGAAGGGGTAGCCGCCGGCGTGGGCGAGGAGATGCCGCAGGGTGCAGCCCTCCTGGCCGACCGGGTCGTCCAGTGAGACACTGCCCTCCTCTACGGCCACGAGAACTGCCCAGGCCGCGAGAGGCTTGCTGACGGACGCGATGCGCTGCGGGCGGTCAGCGTCGCCGTGGGCGAAGGTCCCGTGACGGTTGATGACGGCCACGGAGACTGCGTCCACCGGGAACGCGTCGGCCAGCCGCCATGCGGGGTCGAGAGGGTCAGGCATTCGAGGCGCGCACGAGCTCCGCCACACGGAACGCGAGGTCGATCGACTGACGGCCGTTCAGGCGCGGGTCACAGATCGTCTGGTAGCGCTCGTCGAGGTCCTCGTTGGAGACGGAGTGGCCGCCGCCGGTGCACTCGGTGACGTCGTCGCCCGTCAGCTCCACATGGATGCCGCCCGGCCACGTGCCCTCGGCGTTGTGGGCCCGGACGAACCCGGCGATCTCGGCCACGATGTCCTCGAAGCCGCGGGTCTTCCGGCCGTTCGGCGCCGTCACGGTGTTGCCGTGCATGGGGTCGCATGCCCAGACAACGGGGTGCCCGGAGTCGCGGACGGCGCGCAGCAACGGGCGCAGTGCGTCCTCCACCTTCCCTGCACCCATGCGGCTGATGAGAGTGAGCCGACCGGGGATCTGGGCGGGGTTCAGCTTCTCGCACAGCTCGATGACCCACTCGGGTGACGCAGAGGGCCCGATCTTGCAGCCGATCGGGTTCCCGACGCCGCGCAGGAACTCCACGTGGGCCCCGTCCAGCTGGCGGGTGCGCTCGCCGATCCAGAGCATGTGGGCGGAGCAGTCGTACCACTCGCCGGTGAGGGAGTCCTGCCTGGTGAGCGCCTCCTCGTAGCCCAGGATCAGCGCTTCATGGCTGGTGAACACGTCCACCTCGTGGAGCATGGAGTTGTTCTCGGTGTCCACGCCGCACGCGCGCATGAACCCCATGGCCATGTCGATCTCCCGGGCGAGCTGCTCGTAGCGCTGTCCCTCCGGGCTGGCCCCCACGAACTCCTGGGTCCATGCGTGCACCCTGTTCAGGTCGGCGAAGCCGCCCTTGGTGAACGCGCGCAGGAGGTTCAGCGTGGAGGCTGATTGGTGGTACGCCTGCACGAGCCTCTCGGGGTCGGGCGTGCGCGCCGCCGCGGTGGGGGAGGCGTCGTTCACGATGTGCCCGCGGAACGACGGGATCTCGAGCGAGCCGACCCTCTCGGTGTCCGACGACCGCGGCTTGGCGAACTGGCCGGCCATGCGCCCGACCTTCACCACGGGCACGCCCATGGAGTAGGTGAGCACGATCGCCATCTGCAGGATGACGCGCAGCTTCTCGCGAATGTTGTTGGCGCTGAACTCCTCGAAGCTCTCTGCACAGTCCCCGGCCTGCAGGAGGAACGCGTTCCCTGCTGCGACCTGGGCGAGCGCTGCCTGCAGGGAGCGGGCCTCACCGGCGAACACGAGCGGGGGATACCCGGCGACCTGCTTCAGCGCCGCGTCGACAGCGGCCATGTCGGGCCACTGCGGTTGCTGTGCGGCCTCGTACTGCCGCCAGGAGGTGGGTGTCCAGCTCTTCGCCATAGTGCGTCAAGCCTTGCGCCAAGAATCCCCGAACGCAACAGGAATACGCAAAAGCCGCGCGGCCGGTGCCGTGGGGCACCCGCTCGCGCGGCTTGCTGCTGGTTCTGGGCGGGTCAGACGGCGAGGATGCGGAGGGCGTCCTCCTTGAGGCCCTCCACGGCGCGGCTGACGAGGCGGCGGGCGGCCTCGGCGGTCACGCCCAACTGCTCACCCACCTCGCGGAAGCTCTTGCGATCACCGTCGTAGAGGCCGAAGCGGGCAGTGACGGCGTAGCGGGCACGGTCATCGAGCGTCCCGAGCAGCTCGTCGAGGAGCTCGGTGTCCACGATCGCCATGACCGCGTCCTCGGGGGTGCCCTGGCCGTTGTCCATGAGGTCGCCGAGGGTGGCATCGCCGTCGTCGCCGACCGTCTTGTCGAGCGAGACGGGCGTGGTCAGGCGGTGCAGTTCGGCATTGCCGGCGTCGAGGGTCTCGCCGTCACCGGAAGCCTGGCGCAGCGCGGCGCGGAGGCTGGCCGAACGGTCGCCGGGGATGCGGATGAGGCTGGCCTTCTGGTCGAGCGCACGGCCGATGGCCTGGCGGATCCAGAAGGTGGCGTAGGTGGAGAACTTGAACCCGCGACGCCAGTCAAACTTGTCGACGGCGTGCTCGAGACCCAGGTTCCCCTCCTGGATGAGGTCAAGCAGGTCCATGCCCTGGGGCAGCGGGTAGCGGCGGGCGATGGAGACGACCAGGCGGAGGTTGGCGCGGATGAAGCGGTCCTTCGCGGCGGCGGCGTTGCGGACGTCGCGACGCAGGGCGGCGGAGCGCTCGCCCTTGTCGATGCGCTTCTGTGCTTCGCGGCCGGCCTCGATCGCCTTGGAGAGCTCGCGCTCGTCCTCTGCGGTGAGCAGGGCGACCTTGCCGATGTCGTTGAGGTAGAGACCGATTGAGTCGTTCATGATGCGTGGTTCAACATTTCTTCTTCGTCAGGTGTTCCCGGGCACGCGGTGGCGACGGGCACATTTGGGGTTCGACATGGGGGTCCGTGTCGGGGGATGAGCACAGTAACACGGGGCTGGTACAGCGCGCTAGCCCCAATTCCAACCCAACCCCGGAAAACCTTGCCCAACATGCCGGTCAATGGCCTGAGAACCTGCCCCGGGGCGGTCTGGGGGTGGCTCCTACACTCGGAAGGTGCCCTCTGACCGTCCGATCCGCCTGGGACTGCTGGGGGGCACCTTCGACCCGCCCCATGTGGGCCACCTGGCCGCCGCCCGGGCCGCGGGGCATGCCCTCGGCCTGGACAGGGTGGACCTGCTGCCGGCGAACGACCCCTGGCAGAAGACGGCCGGGGGGCGGACGGTCTCCCCGTCCGCAGTGCGCCTGGAGATGGTCCGGGCACTCGTGGAGGCACACCCGTCCCTGGGGGTGGACGACAGGGAGATCCGGCGCGGCGGACCCACCTACACCGTCGACACCCTGCGCGAGATCCACCGCGACCACCCGGGCGCGGATGTGCACCTCATCATCGGGTCCGACACCGCACGGACGTTCGCGACATGGAAGGACCACACGGAGGTGGCGCGTCTCTCTACGCTCGTTGTCGTGAACCGCCCCGACACGCCAGCCGAGCACCCTGCCGGTGCGCAGCGCGTGGAGTTCGTGGCCATGGAGGAAGTGGCGGTCTCCAGTTCCGCCGTGCGGGCGGCGGTCTCCGCCGGCTCCGATGTCTCTGCGATGGTCAGCCCCCCGGTCGCGCGCATCATCGCCGCGCACGGCCTCTACCGGGGCCCGGCATGAGCGCGATTCCCGCCAGGCGCAGGCGCCGCGCGATGGCCGCCGTAGTCACTGGGCTCATCGGGCTAGTGATGCTGCCCTCAGGGCTGGTGGTGGGGGCGAACTCGCTGCTGAACGAGACGGGCGGGAACTCCGTCGATGACTCGTCCACCACGAAGATCCCTGTCACGCCGACAGCGCTCGTGGCCGTCACCAACTCGCGCAGCGAG
>JBJTCK010000081.1:0-15086 GCA_046091825.1 Actinomycetota bacterium
ACCACTGGAAGGCAAGTGGTCTCGACATCGCTCCGATCCTCATGGCGCCGAGCAACCCCTACGACCAGACGATGCACCAGTCGGTCGCCCAGGACCACGGGCTCAACGATGCGCTCGACACGCAGATCATCGCCGAGTGCATCGATGCGATCGAGCGCCGTGAGGCGATCGAGCGCGCCTATCGCATCGGCAACGTGAACCGCACCGTCGGCACGATGCTCGGCCACGAGGTCACGAAGAAGTGGGGAGGCGAGGGTCTCCCCGACGGGACGATCAAGATCCACTTCACCGGTTCCGCGGGCCAGAGTTTCGGTGCGTTCTTGCCGAAGGGCATCGAGATGCGCCTCGAGGGTGACTGCAACGACTTCCTCGGCAAGGGACTGTCCGGTGGAAGGCTCATCCTCCACCCGCACGCGTCGTCGCCCCTCGTCGCGGAGGAGAACGTCATCTCGGGGAACGTCGTGGGCTACGGCGCGACCGGCGGGGAGATCTTCATCCGCGGGACTGTCGGCGAGCGATTCTGCGTCCGCAACTCCGGCGCCACCGCCGTGGTGGAGGGCGTGGGCGACCACGGGTGCGAGTACATGACCGGCGGCCGCGTGGTGGTGCTCGGCCCGACCGGGCGCAACTTCGCGGCGGGGATGTCGGGCGGCATCGCGTTCGTCCACGACCCGGACGGCGCGTTCCCCTCGAACGTGAACTACGAGATGGTGGACCTGGAGCACGTGAGCGGTGCGGACGAGGAGTGGCTGCGTGACGCCATCCGGAGGCACCTGGAGCTGACGGGTTCCGAGGTTGCGGAGAAGATCCTCGCCGCGTGGACCGTGGAGGTTCCGCGCTTCCGCAAGGTGATGCCGCGTGACTACAGGGCGGTCCTCGGGGTGTTCGAGGAGGCAGAGAAGAACGGGTGGTCCGAGGAGAGGACCGCCGAGCGAGTGATGGAGGTGGCCCGTGGGTGAGACGACAGGGTTCCTGAAGTGGAAGCGCGAGGCGCCGAAGCGCCGGCCGGTGGAGCTGCGCCTGCGTGACTGGAAAGAGGTGTACGAGCCGTTCCCCGTGGATCACCTGCAGACCCAGGCCGGCAGGTGCATGGACTGCGGCATCCCGTTCTGCAACAACGGGTGCCCGCTCGGCAACCTCATCCCGGACTGGAACGATCTCGTCTACCGCGAGCACTGGCAGGACGCGATCGAGCGCCTCCACGCCACCAACAATTTCCCCGAGTTCACGGGGCGGCTGTGCCCCGCGCCGTGCGAGTCCGCGTGCGTGCTCGGCATCAACCAGGACCCCGTGTCGATCAAGCAGGTCGAGGTCACGATCATCGACCATGCGTTCGAGAACGGGTGGGTGCAGCCGCAGGTCGCGGCCACGAGGACAGGCAAGCGTGTCGCTGTCATCGGCAGCGGTCCCGCCGGTCTCGCCGCGGCCCAGCAACTCACGCGTGCGGGGCACGACGTGACGGTGCTGGAGCGCGCGGACCGCATCGGCGGTCTCCTGCGGTACGGCATTCCCGAGTTCAAGATGGAGAAGCGCCACATCGAGCGCCGGCTCGACCAGATGCGGGCCGAGGGCACCGAGTTCCGCACGGGTGCGGACGTCGGCGGGGCAGTGGACATCGAGGTGCTGCGCGCGAGTGTCGACGCGCTCGTGCTCGCCTGCGGCGCCACGGCTTGGCGTGACCTCGACGTGCCGGGCCGCGGGCTGAGGGGCATCCACCAGGCCATGGAGTACCTCCCGATCGCGAACAAGGTCCAGGAGGGCGACTTCTCGGATGCGGCGATCGACGCGCGGGACAAGAACGTGGTCATCATCGGCGGCGGCGACACCGGCGCGGACTGCCTGGGGACCGCCCTGCGCCAGGGGGCCAGGCAGGTGATCCAGCTGGAGATCATGCCGCGACCGCCGGAGGAGCGCGCCGCGGGCAACCCGTGGCCGCAGTACTCGATGGTCTACCGCGTGTCGTCGGCCCACGAGGAGGGCGGCGAGCGCGTCTACAGCGTGAACACCGAGCGCTTCGTGGACGACGGCAACGGGAACGTGCGAGCGCTCCTCGTCCACGAGGTCGAGATGAGGAACGGTCGGTTCGAGAAGGTGGAGGGCACGGACCGGGAGATCCCCGCGGACCTCGTGTTCCTCGCGATGGGGTTCGTGGGGCCGGAGAAGGGCTCCTGGCTGGACCAGCTGGGGGTCGCGTTCGACGAGCGCGGCAACGTCGCGCGTGATTCCGGCTACCAGACGAACGTGCCCGGCGTGTTCGTCGCCGGTGACATGGGCCGCGGGCAGAGCCTGATCGTGTGGGCCATCGCCGAGGGCCGGGCGTGCGCCGCGGGCGTTGACACGCACCTGATGGGCAGCACCACCCTGCCGTCGCCGATCCCGCCGACCGCACGACCGCTCGTGTGAATGGGCCCGCCGGGGCGCTGTGATGCGCCACCACCGGTGGGCCCCCACGAACTACCGTGGGAACCCGTGCGGGTGACGCGACACAGGTTCATGGCGCGTGCAGCGAGCGCGACTGCGTGCATCGCCATCGCCCTGCCCGCGTTCGCGTCGTGCGGCGGGGACACCCTCGGCGTGGCGACCACCGTGGTGGGCGTGACACCGCCGGCCTTCGCGACGATCCCGCCGGTCGCGAGCACGCTGCCCGGCACGACCACAACGCTGCCGGAGAACGCGGTCGGCCAGGAGACCACCTACACGGTGGTGGCCGGTGACTCGCCGATCTCGGTGGCGACGAAGTTCGGCATCACGGTGAGCCTGTTGCTCTCCTACAACGCGCTCCTCACGCCGGGTGACTTCCCGTACCCCGGCCAGACGCTGAAGATCCCCGCCGCCGCCATCACACCCACGGCGACGAACCCACCGGCGGCAGGTGGCAGCACGGCGACCACCCCCGCAGCCCCGGTCGGGCCCGGTTGCGGCACCCGCCCCGCCGGGACCTACACGATCCAGGAGGGCGACTCGATGTGGGCGATCACGAAGAAGTTCTGCATCACCACGGCGCAGCTGGTGGCCGCCAACGAGTGGCCCGACGGCGGCGTGACGCTGCTGCCCGGCCAGGTCATCAGTATCCCGGCGGCCGGGGGCTGAGCCGGCCTCACCTGCTGGTGGAGCGTCTCCTCGCGGCGTGGCGCTCCAGGGCGAGCCTCACGAGCTCGTCGATGAGCGCCGGGTAGGCGAGCCCTGACGCCTCCCACATCTTCGGGTACATCGAGATCGGCGTGAAGCCCGGGATCGTGTTGATCTCGTTGACGAGGAAGCCGCGGCCGTCTTCCTCCAGGAAGAAGTCGACGCGGGCCATGCCCTCGCAGCGCAGGGCACGGTACGCGCGCACGGCCAGCCGCCGCACCTCCTCGGTCTGCTCCGCGGTCAGGCGCGCGGGCACGGTGAGAGTCGCCGCGTCGGCGACATACTTGTCCTCGTAGTCGTAGAAGTCCTTGCTGGGCGTGATCTCGCCCGGAAGAGAGGCCCTGGGCTCCCTGTTGCCGAGAACGGCGACCTCGATCTCGCGGCCGTGCACGGCCTCCTCGATGACGATCCAGTTGTCGTAGCGCGCGGCCGCGTCGACCGCTGCCGCCAGTTCCTCCGGCGACGCGGCACGGGAGACGCCGACGGAGGAGCCCATGTTGGCCGGCTTCACGAAGAGGTCCGTGGCGGAGTCGTTCCACAGCATCAGAAGGTTCCTCGGCGAGCACTCGTCGTAGTGCATGGTGACGGAGCCGGCCTGGGGCAGGCCCGCATCCGCGAGGAGGCGCTTGGCCACGCCCTTGTCCATCGCGACCGCGCTCGAGAGCACGCCGCTCCCCACGTACGGCAGGCCGAGCAACTCGAGCATGCCCTGCACCGTCCCGTCCTCGCCCAGTGGGCCGTGCAGCAACGGCACGATGATGGCACCTGCATGGCGCCGCAGGACCGCCGACGGCTCCACCTCGTCCCCCGTCACCTCGAGGCTTCCGCCGGTGTCACGGGGAGAACTGCCGTGCCATTCGTGAGCGGGCGAGGCCCTCCACGTGCCGTCACGATCGATCCCCACGGCGACAATGTCGTAGCGCGACGGATCGGCGGCACGGATGACGTGCGATGCCGTCACGCGGCTCACGTCGTGCTCCGCTGACTGCCCGCCGAAGAGGACCACGAGAGTCTGGCGGGGCGCATTCATCCCCGCAGACGGTACTCCGCCGCTAGGGTCGGGCCATGCGCATCACTGCCTCCGCGGTCGCGGGATGCACGGGAGGACGTGTCGCCGGCGGTGACGCCGAGGCCGGCGGGCTCTCGTTCGACACGCGCACCCTCGTGCGCGGCGAGGCGTTCGTGGCGCTGACGGCGGAGCGCGACGGCCATGACTTTCTCCCTGCGGCAGCCGCGGCCGGCGCGGCGTACGCGATCGTGGCGCGCGGGAGGTCAGTGGACGGAATCGTCTGCGTGGAGGTGGACGACACGCTTGAGGCACTCGCCGCGGTCGGCAGGATGTGCCGCGACCGCTTGGAGGGAGTCCCCGTGGTGGGGATCACCGGGTCCGCAGGGAAGACGTCCACGAAGGATTTTGTGCTCTCGGTGCTGCGTGCGGGGCTGGGGACCGTCCACGGGGCCCACAAGTCGTTCAACAACGACGTCGGGGTCCCGGTGACGCTCGCGTCCACCCCGGACGGGGCGCGGGCCGTGGTGGTGGAGATGGGCATTCGCGGCCACGGCGAGATCACCAGACTGTGCTCGGTGGCGCGGCCGACCGTGGGGATCGTCACCGTCGTGGGTGACGCGCACAGCGACCGCGTGGGCGGCATCGACGGAGTGGCACGGGCGAAGGCAGAGCTCCCCGCGTCGCTGCCGGCCGACGGCACGGCGGTGCTGAACGGCGACGATGCGAGGGTCGCGGCGATGTCGGGGGCCACGCGGGCGGGCGTCATCACGTACGGCACGTCGATGCACAACGACGTGCGCGTCGTCACCGTGTCCGTCGACGGCGAGGGACACCACACCGTGGACATCAGCCACGCAGGGCGGACGGCCACGGTGCGCGTCGGTGCGCCCGGCGCGCACATGGCCATGAACGCGTGTGCTGCGGTGGCCGCGGGAATCGTCCTCGGGATGGACCTCGGGACAGCGGTCGCGGCAGTCGGGGACGTCGAACTGGCCGGCCAGCGCATGCAGTGGAGGTCCGCGCCGTCCGGCATGCGCGTCCTGGACGACACCTACAACGCCAACTCGGCGTCCATGGAGGCGGCACTGCACACGCTGGCCGCTGTCGACGCAGGGGAGAGGTTCGCGGTGCTCGGCGCGATGGCCGAGGTGGACGACCCCTCGGCCGCCCACCGTGCGGTCGCGGCGACGGCGGACGCACTCGGCATCATCCTCCTGCCGCTCGAGACCGATCTCTACGGGATTCCTGCCGTGTCGCTCGACGACGTTGCCGAACGTCTCGCCGGCCGAGGTCCGTCGACCGCCGTGCTCGTCAAGGGCTCGCGCAGCTCCCGCACGGAGCGTGCCGTGGACGTGATCGCCGGCTCGCAGTAGTGGAGAGCCCTCAGGTGCGGGTGTCCGGGTCGACTCCCGCGGCGAGGAACGAGGCGTCCTCGGCCGCGCGCATGTCGATCTTGTGGATGTTGCACCACCACGAGAGGAAGAGCGCCCAGGCTGCCCCGAAGTACAGCACGGGCCGCGCCCCGGCGGTGTCCATCACGGGGCCGAAGATGATGTTGCCGATCGGGATCGTGCCGCCGAACGCCATGAACCACAGCGAGAGCACGCGCGCCCGCACCTGCAGTTCCAGGCGGCTCTGCAGCACGGTCATGAGAGCCGTGGTGGTGGAGAAGTAGGTGGTGCCGAGGAGGAACCCTGTCACGAACGCGAGCGGCACGTTCGGGGCGGACGCAAAGAGCGACAGCGCCACGGCGAAGAGCACGAAACCCCGCCGGGCGGTGGTCCGCTTGTCCTCCGTGGCGAGGACGGTCCCCACGGCGAGCGCACCGAACATGGCGCCGAGACCCCACGTGGCGTACAGCCACTTGTAGAGGGGCGTGCGGGGCTCGATCCCGAACGCGAGGTCCGCGACTGCGGGGAAGAGGCCGACGAACGGGAGGCTGAGCAGCGAGAACGAGAACATCGTGAGGAGGACCCTGCCGATGACGGGGCGCTCCCGGGCAACGCGCAGGCCGAGGGTCAGCGACTTGAGGCCCTTCTCGGAGGTCTTGGCGGCGACGGGGAGAGTGATGCGCAGCACCGCGGACATCACGATGAGGTAGGTGCAGCTGTTGATGAAGAAGATCTGGGAGGTCGTCACCCCCGAGTTCATGAGGAGCGCCGCGAGTATCGGGCCCACCACGCGGGAACCGTTCACGGACACCGACGACAGGCTGATGGACCCCCCGAGGTCCTCCGGCGGCACGAGACTGGGCAGGACCGCGGAGAACGCGGGCGCGTTCAGGGAGTTCCCTATCCCGACGACCAGCTGCGCCGCGAAGAGGACGGGAATGGCGGCATCGAGGGAGGTGAAGATGCCGAGGCACACGGAGCCGGTCATCTGGGTGACCTGGGCGAAGACGAGCCACTTGCGCCGCTCGAACTTGTCGGCCATCACGCCCGCGGGGATGGAGAGGAGGAGGAGCGGGCCGAGCTGGGCGAACGTGAAGACGGCGACGGTCGATGCGCTCCGCGTGCGGGAGTAGATGTAGGCGGGCAGCACGACCTGCTGCATCCAGACCCCGATGCTGGAGGTGAAACTGGACGTCCACATCACCCTGAAGTCATGGTTGCTCAGGGCGGAACGGGCGGACCCCGGGACGAGGGGCTTCTTCTCGCGCGGCGTTCTCGACATAGGGGGCGTGCCAAACCTAGTGCTGTCGCCCCCGTCGCGGGTGGGTCGTGGTCAGTGACCTGCGTCGAACGCGATCGGCATCTCCGCCGGGCCGAAGATCGCCGTGGTGGCGGGCTTCATCACGGTCGCGCCGGCCCGCGTGATGCGGGGCATGCGGCCGGGGAGGATGGTGAGCGCCTCCTGCAGCTCCGCACGGGCCAGGGACGCCCCGAGGCAGTAGTGAATCCCGCTGCCGAACGACATGTGCGGGGAGCCCACCGGTTCCCTGGTGATGTCGAACGTGCCCGCACCGGGGAACACCGCCTCGTCGAAGTTCGCCGTGCCGAGACTGGTGCTCATGAACGTGCCCTTCGGGTACAGCACGCCGTCCATCTCGATGTCCTCGCTCGCGAACCGGATCGTGCCGTTGACGGCACCGAAGTAGCGCATGGTCTCCTCCACCGCTCGCGGCGCGAGGCCCGGGTCTCCCGCGAGCATCTCCCATTGGTCCGGGTGGTCGAGGAACACTGCGAGGCACAGGCCGAGCTGGTTCCGGGTGGTGTCCGTGCCGCCGACGATCACGGCCTCCACCATCATGACCAGCTCGTCATTGGTGAGCCTGTCCCCGGACTCCTCGGCTGCGATCAGGTCGGTGAGAAGGTCGTCGGCGGGCTTGTCGCGTCTCTCGGCGATGAGGCCCCGCACGTACTCGCCGAGCTCGTCCTGGGCTCTCATGATGACCGGCAGGTCCTCCACGAGCGTCCCGTTGAAGATGCGGAGAACGTCAGTGGCCCATCCGCTGAACATCTGCCAGTCGGCCTTCGGCGCGCCGAGGAGCTCGCAGATGATGGGTATGGGGTAGGGCTCGCACACCGCCGACACGAACTCGATCGTCCCGGTGGCCGTGTGGGGCTCGATCAGCCCGTTCACGACCTCCCGCATGAACGGCCGCAGCCTGTCGGCGCTGCGCGGTGAGAACGCGGGTGCCACCAGGCGGCGCAGCCGCACGTGCGTCTCGCCCTCCGCGTTCAGGATGCTGACGCGGCGTCTCGACAGGAACTCCTCGTCGGTGACGCCCGCGAACTGGGCGGCGAAGCCCACTGCGCTGTGCCAGCGCTTGTCGCGCAGCACCTTCACGACGGAGTCGTACTGGACCGCGGCGAAGCCGATGTCGGTGCGGGCGACCGGGCCGAGGGTCGCGATCTCGCGCATCGCGGCACGGCGGACCTGCCGGTCACCGTTCTCGAAGAGGGGGACGACGGGGACGTCCAGTTCGCTCGCGTGGATGACCATGGCCGCAGGCTAGGGGAACGGGGTCTCAGTCGGCGAGGGCGACCGAAGGTGCCGTGCACGGGAGACCGAGCGCCTCCGCGACGGCGCCGTACGTCACGTGGCCGGCGTGCGTGTTCAGCCCGTGCGCGAGCGCAGGGTTCCTCGTCGTCGCACCGCCGGCCCCGTGCACCGCGACCTCCAGCTGGTAGGGGAGGGTGGCGTTGGTGAGGGCGTAGGTGCTGGTGTTCGGCACCGCGCCGGGCATGTTCCCCACGGCGTAGTGCACCACGCCGTGCTGCACGTAGGTCGGCGCGGTGTGGGTGGTCTCGCGTGTCGTCTCGATGCAGCCGCCCTGGTCCACCGCGACGTCCACGATGACGGCGCCCGGCTTCATGGACCTCACCATGTCCTCGCTGACGATCACCGGCGCACGGCCGCCCGCCACGAGGACGGCGCCGATCACGAGGTCGGCCTCCGCGATGCTGCGCTCGATGGCGCCGCGGTTGGACGCGAGCGTCATGATCCGACCGCGGTGGATCTGGTCGACGAAACGGAGGCGGTCGAGGTTCTTGTCGATGAGCACCACCTCTGCCTCCATGCCGGCCGCGATCCATGCCGCGTTCCAGCCCACATTCCCCGCGCCGAGGACGACCACCCGCGCCGGCCGCACCCCCGGGGCACCGCCCATCAGGACGCCCCGCCCGCCGTGCGTGCGCTCCATGAAGTGCGCGCCCATCTGCGGGGCGAGCCTCCCGGCCACCTCGCTCATCGGCGCGAGGAGGGGCAGGGTCCCGTTGTCCAGTTGCACCGTCTCGTACGCGAAGGCCGTGGTCCCGGAATCGACGAGTGCCTGCGCGACCTCTGGGTACGCCGCGAGGTGCAGGTACGTGAAGAGGGTGAGGCCTTGGCGAAGGTGGCCGAACTCCTCTGGCTTGGGCTCCTTCACCTTCACCACCATCTGCTGGGCCCACGCGTCGGCCGCCGTGGGCACGATGTCCGCCCCTGCCGCTGCGTAGTCCGCATCCGTGATCGAGGCCCCCTCGCCGGCCCCCGTCTCCACGAACACGTCGATGCCGAGCCGCTCGAACTCGCGCACCCCGTCCGGGGTCATTGCCACCCGGCCCTCGGCCGTCTTGATCTCGCGGGGCACTCCGATTGTGGTGATCGCCGTCATGTGCCCATTTCTATCGCACGGGGCGCGTCTGGCAGTTTCGCCCGGGGCCGGATTGTGCGACGATGAAGACATGCGTCATATCAGGAATTTCGTGAACGGACAGTCGGTCGACTCCAGGGACGGAAGGACGTCCGCAGTCATCAACCCCGCAACCGGTGAGCAGTACGCGACCGCACCCCTCTCCGGCGAGGCGGACATCGACGACGCGATGCGCGCCGCCGGTGCCGCTTTCGAGGAGTGGAGGAACTCCACCCCGTCAGAGCGCTCGCTCGCGCTGCTGCGCATCGCGGACGCCATCGAGAGCCGCGCGGACGAGTTGATTGCGGTCGAGGTGGAGAACACCGGCAAGCCCGTGGCGCTCACCGCGAGCGAGGAGATCCCGCCGATGGTTGACCAGATCAGGTTCTTCGCCGGTGCCGCCCGGATGCTCGAGGGCAAGGCGACCGCGGAGTACATGCGGAACATGACGTCGATGATCCGCCGCGAGCCCGTGGGCGTGTGCGCGCAGGTCGCGCCGTGGAACTACCCGATGATGATGGCGGTCTGGAAGTTCGCCCCGGCGATCGCCGCGGGCAACACGGTCGTGCTCAAGCCGTCGGACACCACTCCTGCGAGTGCCGCGTTCATGGCGGAGATCGCCGCCGAGTTCCTGCCGCCCGGCGTGCTGAACGTCGTGTGCGGCGACCGTGACACCGGCCGTGCAATGGTCCTGCACGACACGCCGTCGATGGTCTCCGTCACCGGGTCGGTGCGCGCCGGCATGGAGGTGGCCGAGGCCGCCTCGCGCAGCCTGAAGCGGGTGCACCTGGAACTGGGCGGCAAGGCGCCCGTCATCGTGTTCGACGATGCCGACATCGACGCCGCGGCCGAGGGAATCGCCACGGCCGGGCTCTTCAACGCCGGCCAGGACTGCACGGCGGCAACGCGCGTGGTGTGCGGACCCAGGGTCTACGGCGAGTTCGTGGCCGCCCTCGCGGAGCACGCCTCTGCCGCACGCACCGGCATGCCGACGGAGGAGGACATCCTGTTCGGGCCGCTCAACAACGCGAACCAGCTGGCCCGCGTGGCTGGGTTCGTGGACCGCACCCCCTCCCACGCGCGCGTCGTCACCGGCGGCGAGAAGGTGGCGGGCAACGGCTACTTCTACTCGCCGACCGTCGTCGCCGACCTCCGCCAGGACGACGAGATGGTGCAGAACGAGATCTTCGGCCCCGTCATCACCGTGCAGCGCTTCTCCGACGAGGACGAGGCGCTGCGCTGGGCGAACGGCGTCGAGTACGGGCTGGCATCCTCCGTGTGGACGCGTGACTTCGGCAAGGCCATGCGGATGGCCAAGCACCTGGACTTCGGGTGCGTGTGGATCAACACTCACATTCCCCTCGTCGCCGAGATGCCGCACGGCGGATACAAGAAGTCCGGCTACGGCAAGGACCTCTCCGCGTACGCGCTCGACGACTACACGCGCATCAAGCACGTGATGGCGAACATCGACAGCTGACCGGGCACGCCGCGCGTTTCAGCGCGACGTCCATTCCTTCCATGCGGCCGTGAACGCGGTGCGCAGCGTGGTGCCGATGAACTCCAGTTCCTGCTCCCCGCACACGAGCGTGGGGGCGAGCACCACCACCGGGTCGGCCCTGTCGTCGGCACGGCAGATCAGTCCCGCGTCGTAGAGGATGGGGGAGAGGACGTTGCGCAGCAGCCACTCGCTCTCTGCGTCGGTGAACGTCTCCTTTGTCTCCTTGTCGCGCACCAGCTCCGCGACGCGGAAGTAGCCGCAGCCGCGCACGTCGCCCACGATCGGAAGCTCCGCGAGGGAAGCCATCACGTCGTCGAAGAGGGGCTCGTGGCGCAGCACGTGGCCGCACACGTCCTCGGCCTCGAGGATGTCGAGATTGGCGAGGGCAACGGCGCATCCCACCGGGTGTCCGCCGAACGTGAGCCCGTGCATGTAGGTGCGGCCCTGCTCCTCCACGAATGGGGCGGCGATGCGGTCGCTCACCATCACCCCGCCGAGCGGGGAGTACCCGCTGGTCACGCCCTTGGCGAACGTGATCATGTCGGGCCGGTAGCCGAAGCGGTCGCAGCCGAACATGTGCCCCAGGCGCCCGAAGGCACAGATCACCTCGTCGGAGACCAGCAGGATGCCGTACTTGTCGCACGTCTCGCGGACGCGCCGCCAGTAGCCCTCCGGCGGCACGAGGGTGCCGCCGGTGTTCTGCACGGGCTCCATGATGACCATCGCCACGGTCTCGGGCCCCTCGGCCAGGATCCGTCTCTCCAGGTCGTCGGCGCAGTCGAGGATGCACGACCCCGCACACGCGCCGCAACGGTAACTGTTCGTGTTGCGGATCTTGACGGCCGTCGGCAGCAGCGGCTCGAACGGCTCGCGCAGCGCGGGGATCCCCGTGATCGAGAGCGCACCGAGCGACGTGCCGTGGTACGCGTAGTCGCGGCTGATGACCTTGCGCCGCTGCGGCTGTCCGATCGCCGCGAAGTACTGCATCGCCAGCTTCCACGCGGACTCGACGGCCTCGCCGCCTCCGGTCGTGAAGAAGACCCGGTTCAGGTCGCCCGGGGCCAGGTCCGCGAGGCGCGCCGCAAGGCGGATCGCCGGCTCCGTGCCGAAGCTCCACAGCGGGAAGTACGGGAGCGTCCGTGTCTGGTGCTCGGCCGCCTCCGCCAGTTCCTTGCGTCCGTGCCCGATGTTGACGGTGAAGAGCCCGCTCAGTCCGTCGAGGTAGCGTTTGCCCCCTGTGTCCCATACGTACGCACCCTCGCTGCGCGCGATCACGGGGAGACCGTCCTTCTGCACGGACGACAGACGGGTGAAGTGTCCCCAGAGATGGCGACGGGCGAGGTCGTCGAGGGGGCCGGCCATGCACCCATTATCCCGCGACCGTCACCGTTCTCCCGCGACCATGCCCGTCTGCCTATGCTGGTGCGAGGTTCTCTGACGGGAGGTGGGAGTGACAGGGGAGCGCGGGTCGGTCCAGCTTGTCGGCGTGACGAAGCGATACGGCGATGTCGTCGCCGTCGACAACCTCAATCTCGAGGTCAGGCCCGGTGAGTTCCTCTCGCTCCTCGGCCCCAGCGGCTGCGGCAAGACCACCACCCTGCGCATGCTGGCGGGGTTCGAGCAGCCCGACTCCGGTCACATCCTCGTCAACGGCGTCGAGGTGCAGGGCGTGCCGCCGTACAAGCGCGACGTGAACACCGTGTTCCAGCACTATGCGCTCTTCCCGCACATGACCGTGGCGGAGAACGTGGGGTACGGACTGCGCCAGAAGGGCGTGGCCAGACCCGAGATCGCACAGCGAGTCGCCGAGGCACTCGACATGGTGCAGATGACCCGCCTCGCCGACCGCAAGCCCCGCCAGATGTCGGGCGGCCAGCAGCAGCGCGTGGCGGTCGCCCGCGCCCTCGTGAACCGCCCGAGCGTGCTCCTCCTCGATGAGCCCCTCGGGGCGCTCGACCGCAAGCTGCGCGAGGAGATGCAGATCGAGCTGAAGCTGCTGCAGAGCAGGCTGGGCATCACGTTCGTGTTCGTCACCCACGACCAGGAGGAGGCCATGAGCATGAGCGACCGCATCGCGATCATGCTGGACGGCCACATCGAGCAGCTGGGCGATCCCGAGACCGTGTACGAGCACCCGGCATCGGCCTTCGTGGCCGGGTTCATCGGGCGCAACAACTTCTGGACGGGCACTGCCACCGAGGACGGCGCGCGTGCAGACGACGGCACGGTCTTCGTGGCGTCCAGGCCGGAGGAGGACGTCCCGAACGGGGAGCAGGCGCTGCCGGCGGTGCGTCCCGAGTGCATCCACCTCACGGCAGAGCAGCCGCAGCGGCCCGAGAACTCGTGCCGGGGCGAGATCGCCGGCGTGTCCCACTTCGGCGACGTGCTGCAGTACGTCGTCACTGTCGGCGAGCGCGACCTGCTGGTGCTCGCCCCCCGCCTCGACGCCCGGCGCTTCGCCGTGGGCGAGGGCATCTGGTGCTCCTGGAGCGCGGACGACGTGTACCTGTTCTCGGCCCGACAGGCCGACGTCGTGCTGGCCGAGGACCAGCACTAGAGAGATCCCACACAAAGGAGAAGACACGATGGACAAGGACAAGCCGATCAGGATCCTGGCCCCGCACAGCTTCCGCGAGCAGCTCTCGCGCCGCGCGTTCCTCAGGGCCGGCACCGCCACCGCCGGACTCGCTGTTGTGCTGGCCGCGTGCGGCAACAGTGACTCCGTCTCGACCGACACCACCGCCCCCGGAGTGTCCGGTGGCGCCGACTGGACGGAGCTCGAGGGCAAGGCCACGGGCGAGTGGAGCCGCAAGATCGCGAAGGCGGGCGGCGCGCTCGCCATGTACACGTGGGGCGACTACAACGACCCGGCAATCGTCGGTGCGCTGGCGGAGTCGACCCTCGGCGTGAAGATGAAGGTCGACTACTACGCGAGCAACGAGGACCTCATCACCAAACTGTCCGCCTCGAACGGCCAGAGCGGCTTCGACATCGTGGTGCCGACCGGTCCGTACGTGCCGCAGATGATCGAGAAGGGCCTGCTGCAGAAGCTGAACAAGGACCTCCTCCCCAACTTCGTGAACCTCGACAGCCCTTACGTGGGCCAGCCGTGGGACACGAACGACGAGTACGTGGTCTGCAAGGACTGGGGCAGTGCGGGGTTTCTCTACAACACCAAGAAGATCACGCGCGAGCTCTCCACCTGGGCCGACTTCCTCGACGCGTGCCAGAACGAGGCGAGCGGCAACTGCGCCGTGATCGACGCGGCCTGGGACTTCTGCGGCCCGTACTTCTGGTCGCAGGGCAAGTCGGCAAACACCACCGACGCCGCCGACCTGGACGCCGCGGAGAAGTTCCTGGTGGACACCCTCGGCCAGCACATCAAGGCCTTCGACAGCTACCCGAGCACGAAGATCGCCGAGGGTGCGTACTCCATCGCGGTCGCGTGGACAGGCGACGCCCGCCAGGCGTTCTCGCGCATCAAGGACGCCGGCGGCAACCCGGAGGACTGGAAGTGGGTGCTGCCCGGGCCGAAGACCCAGATCTTCATGGACACCTACGCCATCCCGGTCGGTGCGCCGAACCCGGAGGCCGCGCACGCGTGGATCAACTGGGAGCTCGTCCCCGAGGTGTCGATCCAGGACCTCTCGTACCACGGCTACCACACGGGCATGAAGAACATGGGGCAGCTCCTGAAGGAACTGGCGCCGGATCTCGAGAAGCCGGACATGATCTTCTTCAGCGACGAGCAGGTCGCCACGATGGAGGCCCAGGAGATGAACGAGGCGCTCGACCGTCTGGTCGACATCCTCAACAAGACCAAGGCGAAGGCCGGGGCCTGACCAGGTGACCGGGACGGTCGCCACGAGGACGCGCAGGGGGGTGCGGGCGCCGAAGTTCGCGCTCGCACTTCCCGCCATCGTCTGGTACGCGCTCTTCTTCGTCGTCCCGATCGGTTACATCGTCTACTACTCGTTCGGCACGAAGGACACCTCGCTCCTCCTGCCAGTCGACCTCACGCGTCTCACCACGGCGAACTACTCGGAGGTGTTCGACGCCACCTTCTTCACGGTCTTCAAGGGCACCCTCCGGATCGCAGTGATCGCAACCGCGCTCTGCGTGGTGATCGGCCTGCCCGTTGCGTACTTCGCGTCGTTCAAGGTGTCGGAACGGTGGCGCGCGGTCATTCTCGCGCTCGTCGTGGTGCCCAGCTTCACGAGTTTCCTCATTCGCACCGTGGCGTGGCGCATACCGCTCGCGCCGAACGGCGCCTTCTCCCGGTTCCTGATGGACCTCGGGTGGGTGGGTGAGAACGGCATCCAGGTGCTCGA
>JBJTCK010000082.1:0-11744 GCA_046091825.1 Actinomycetota bacterium
GCACAGTCAGAACCGAAATGAATCGGATCAACATTCAGTTCGCTCTTCGTTCATGAACGGAACTGAAGATGAGCGTCACATCGCTGAGAGGATGAACTAATCAGCC
This sequence comes from Actinomycetota bacterium, assembly GCA_046091825.1. GTDB lineage: Bacteria > Actinomycetota > Acidimicrobiia > Acidimicrobiales > Ilumatobacteraceae > UBA2093. Next base: position 107 of record JBJTCK010000082.1, read on the forward strand.
GCGCTTCAGGTCGGTGACCACACCACCGGCTACGCGCACGATGTCAGCTGGCGCTGCACCGAAGTTGTCGTTCCACGTTCCCGCAGCTGCCCACACCTCGTCGTACTGCAACAAGTCCGGATCGACGAACACGCGAAGTTGAGTTGCATGACCAAAGGGAGGCACGCCACCGATGGGGAATCCCGTTGCTGCTCGCACCGCGTCGGCATCCACCCGGGAGCACTTTGCCCCGCCTGCGGCAGCGGCCAGCTTCTTCTCGTCCAGTTGGTTGGAACCAGACACCAGCGCCATCACAATCTCGTCATCGACCCCGAACACCAGGCTCTTCACGATCTGGCCGACCTCCACCCCGATGGCCGTGGCGGCGTCCTGGGCAGTCTTGGTGCCCTCAGGGAACCGGCGAGTCTCGATTGCCAGGCCGGCAGCCCGGGCCGCCTTCACGACTCTGGTCACATTGGGGTGCTGAGGCTCTGTCATGACGCCCGTCAGGTTATTCGGGCCCGTAGTATTGTGTGTGAAGAAGGGGAGTCTCACGAGACCGCGGTGTCGTCAGCACGGCCAAAGGGCCCGGCACCGGCGGGGGCAACAGCCCGGGAGAGACCTTCGGCAAGCACAACCGCTACTGCCGAAGGACAACCATGAAATGCCCGCAATGCTCCGTCAGCCTGGTGATGTCAGACCGCCAGGGCATCGAGATCGACTACTGCCCCGACTGCCGCGGCGTGTGGCTGGACCGGGGAGAACTCGACAAGCTGATCGAGCGCTCCAACGCCCAGGTCGAGTCCGTCCGCCGCAGGGACAACGACGATGACGACTACAAGCCGCACAAGGTCAAGTACCCGTACCCGCCGAAGAAGAAGAAACTGAGCAGCGTGCTCGGCGACATCCTGGACTTCGGCTGATTCCACGGACGAGACGGAAGGAGACCCCCGTGTTCAAGAACACTATGAAGACGACCGTCCTGCTTGCCGCGCTCGGTGGGCTCATCGTGGGCGTCGCGTCCCTCCTGGGGGGCGGCAGCTCCGGGGCCGTCATGATCGGCCTGGTCCTCGCCCTGGTGATGGTGGGCGGGAGCTACTGGTTCAGCGACAAGCTGGCGCTCTCGTCCTCCAAGGCGCAGATCATCACCGAGGCCGACCACCCCGAGTTCTACGGGATGGTGCGGGACCTCGCGGCGCGAGCCAACATGCCCATGCCGCGGGTGGCCATCTCCCCCGCTGACCAGCCGAATGCGTTCGCCACCGGGCGCAACCCGTCAAACGCCGTGGTGTGTGCCACCACGGGGCTCCTCGGCTCACTCTCGCGGGACGAGGTGGAGGGAGTCATGGCCCACGAGCTGATGCATGTGAAGAACCGGGACATCCTGATCGGGTCGGTCGCGGCCGCCATTGCCACGGCCATCTCGTCAATCGCCCAGATGGCGATGTTCGCCACAATGTTCGCCGGGGGTAGCAACGACGACGACCGTCCCAACCCGTTTGCGGTGCTGCTCGTGTCGATGATTGCGCCACTTGCTGCAGGGCTCATCCAGATGGCTGTCAGCCGCAGCCGTGAGTTCGAGGCCGACCGGAGCGCGGCCGAGCTGCTGGGTCGCGGTGACTCGCTCGCGAGCGCCCTTGAGCGCATCGAAATTCTCGCCGCCGTCCGGCCGATGGCGGTCTCCCCCGCCCAGGCCCAGGCGTACATCCACAATCCGCTTGCCGAGTTCGGCGGACGTAGGCGCGGCGCGGGCCCGGACATGACGAAGTTGTTCTCCACGCACCCAGCCACGGAGGAGCGCATCAGGCGCCTCCGCCAGATGGCGTTCTGACCGCGGTCAGTCGTCCGTGGCCTCGGCAGGGCCACTCAACGTGAAAATCGCGGCACCGACGAGCGACACGCATCCCGCCACCAGGTAGGGCAGCGCGTAATTGCCGGAGGCATCACGGATGGAGCCGATGAGAATCGGCCCGATGGCGGTGCCGGTGAGCGAGATGAGGCCGCTGCGCGCGGAGATGCGCGCGTAGTCCTTCACGCCGAACCGCTGGGCGATGAGGAGCGACTGCATCATCAGCACGTTGCCCACCATTGCGCCGAACAAGCCAATGGAGAGGAAAAGCGTCACCTTCGACTCCATCTGCCCGATGAGCACGATGGCGGTCCCCTGCACTGCGGCCACGAACACCATGAACTTGGCCAGCGGGAACTTCGGGATCACCCTGCCGCCGACGAGACGGAACACCACGCTCATCCCCGAGAGCACTGCGGTGGCGAACGCCGCAGTCCCCTTGTCCGTGCGCTCCTCCACCAGCTTCACGATCTGCTGGATCGCACCCACCTGGGCCCCCATCACGAGTACGTACCCCACGGTGACCACCCAGAAGAACCGGGTACGGACCGCCACCGACATCGGGGTGCCGGGCAGGTCCACCACGTGATTCTCCGGCTTGGGCTGACCATCGGGCATCCAGTTGAGGGCGATCGGGTCACCGCGCACGAAGAGGAACGTGGGCACGGTCATCCCCACCAGCCACATGAGGGCGAGCCATGGCGCGGTGCCGCTCATCTTGTGCGAGTCGATGAGGGCCTTCACCAACGGCGTCAGCACGATGCCGCCGACGGACAATCCGGATGAGACTGCGGCGATCGCGGGCGCACGCTTGGCGTGGAACCAGCGCGTGACGACGGTGGTGGCGAGTGTCAGCCCGCTGGACGACCAGGCCACGGAGAACACACCGTAGACCGCGAACAACTGCCACTTCTCGGTGACCTGGCCGAGCATGAAGAGCGCGACCGTCCCCAGGGCGGCACCGCCGTAGGCAATGTGGCGGACGTCGTGGCGGGCGAGGAGCCGTGCAACGACCACGTTCCACAGGCCGCCGACGAGGAAGAAGAAGGTGGTGGCCACGGACAACGAGGAGACGTCCCAGCCCTGCTCCTTGCTGAACGCGTTGAGGTACACGCCCATCCCGTAGAAGCCGAGCGCCGACCCGAAGAAGAGCATCGTGAAGCAGCCGCCGACCACCCACCAGCCCGGGAACGCATCCTTCTTGGCCACGTAGACGCGTGTCGACACATCTGCCATTGCGGTACCTCCCCCTCTGCGGGGGAACCCTAGACCCGCACGGCGCCTGCAGGCGTGGTCAGACGGTCAGTGGCGGGTGCTCAGACGAACGCGGCGTAGCCGTCACGCTCGAGTGTGTCGGCGAGTTCCGGACCGCCCGTCTTCACGATGCGACCGGCGGAGAGGATGTGCACCGCGTCGGGCTTCAGCTCCTCCAGCAGGCGCACGTAGTGCGTGATGGCGAGCACGCCGAGGTTGCTCTCGTGGGTGGCGGCCTCCACGCGGCGGGCACAGTCGCGCAGTGCATCGATGTCAAGCCCGGAGTCGAGCTCGTCGAGAATCGCGATGCGGGGCTCCAGCACGCCGAGCTGCAGGGTCTCGTTGCGCTTCTTCTCCCCGCCGGACAGGTCCACGTTGAGCGCCCGCGTCACCAGGTCGGGATCGAAGTTGATACGCCTCGCCTCTGCGTCGATGATGTCACCGAGGGACGCCGCGTCGCGGCCGCGCGCGGCAAGTGCCTCCACGAGCACCTCATCCACGTGCACGCCGGGGACTTCCGTGGGGTACTGCATCACCAGGTGAAGGCCGCGCACCGCGCGCTGCCAGGTGGGCAGGGCCAGCATGTCCTCGCCGTCGAGGGTGACGGAGCCTCCGAGCGCGGTGTAACCGGGCTTGCCCATGATCACGGCCGACAGCGTGGACTTGCCCGCGCCGTTCGGGCCCATGATTGCGTGCACCTCGCCGCTGCGCACAGTGAGGTCGATTCCTTTCAGGATCTCCTTGTCGCCGACGGCGGCGCGCAGGCCCTTGATCTCCAGCGTGCTCACTTGCCGCCCTCCTTCACTATCACGATGACCTCTCCATCCACTACGGAGACGGGGTAGACGGCCACGGGCTGGGTGGCAGGCAGGGTGTCGGGGTGGCCCGACTCCAGGCTGAACGCGCTGCCGTGGCGGATGCACTCGATCTGCTTCGTCTCGCACCACACGAGACCGTCCGAGAGGCGCACGTCGGCATGGCTGCACTCGTCATGGATGGCGAACACGTCCTCATCGATGCGCACCACCGCCACAGGCACACCGTCGATCTCGGCGTGCAGTGCCTTGCCGTTCTCCAGGGAGTCGAGACGGATGCTCATGACGCGGCCCCCGCGGTGAGCACGGCCTCGGCGGCGAGCTTGTCGGCAACTGCACGGCGCAGCGGCTCCACATCGGCGCCGCGGGGCATGCGGTCGAGGACGTCGTTGAAGAAGCCGAACACGATCAGGCGCTCGGCGACCTCCGGCGGCACGCCCCGGCTCTCCAGGTAGAAACGGTGCTCGTCCTCGATGGACCCCACGGTGCTGGCGTGGCTGCACTTGACCTCGTTGGTCTCGATCTCCAGGTTGGGCACGCTCTCGGCCCAGGCACCCTCGCCGAGTGTGAGGTTGCGGTTCGTCTGGAAGGCCTCGCTGTGTGCGGCGTTCTTCGCGATGTGGATGAGGCCGGTGTACACACTGCGGGCGCTGCCGCCGACCGCACCCTTGAAGAGAAGGTCGCTGTGCGTGCGCGGGGCCATGTGGTGCTGGAGGGTGCGGAAGTCGTGCATCTGGGTGCCGCTCGCGAAGTACAGCGCGAGCTGCTGTGCACTCGCGCCCTGCTCCACCAGGCGGGCCTCTGCGCGCACGCGCGCGTAGTCGCCGCCGAGGGCCACCGTGTTGAGACGGACGGTGGAGTCACGGTGGCCGACTGCCTGCTGGTGACCGATCTGCCAGGTGCGGGTGCCCAGTTGGTTGACGGCCACGTAGTTGACGCGCGCGGAGCGTGCGGCCCGCACCTCCAGGACCGGCACCACCAGCGCGGTGACGGAGTCGCTCGAGACGAAGCGCTCGACAACAGTGACCTCAGAGTCCTCGCCGGCGTCAATGACGAGGCGCGGGTAGGACACGGTGCCGTCGGCATCGACGTGATGGACGATCTCCACGACCTGCTCCACGGCCCTGCCTCGCGGCACCACGAGGGCGATCTCGTTGCCATGCTCGCGGTTCAGTGCGGCGAACACATCGGCGGGCGCCTCCATGGCGACACCCGCGTGGGTGCCGGTGGCACGCAGTGCGTCGGCGTTGACGGTCTCGGTACGCGCGGCACCGGGGGCGAACGCGGAGAGGTCGAGCTCGCCGATGCGGCTGTAGCGCCAGATCTCTTCCTCGGCGCTCGGCAGTCCGGGGGCGGTGTTCATGAGGGGGCCAGCGTCTGATTGGGGGCTTACTTCTTGCGGCGGAACCAGCGGCGCTTCTTGCCGTGCCTCTCGGCCTCCACCTCAGCGAGCATCTGCGCTCCGATGGCGTTCACGATGTCCTCGGCGGCGTCGAGCACGGCGGCGGCACTTCCGTCGTCGAGGCCGGGGACCTCGTCGGGGGACGGCGTGGTGAGGCTGGTGCTGTGCACCCAGGCAACGTCGGCCAGCCGCCGCTCGTACCTGGCGCAGGCGTCCGGGCAGCGCCACGGGGCATCCGGCGCGAGGTCCAGATTGCACTTGCGCACCGCGTCACCGTTCGCGTACGTGCGGCTCTCGTAGTGCTTGCACTCGGTGCGCATCGGCATGGGGACACCGCATCGCCGCCGGCTCAGCCGACGGAACCTTCCATCTGCAGCTCAATCAGGCGGCTCCACTCGACCGCGTACTCCATGGGCAGCGTGCGGGTGACCGGCTCGATGAAGCCGTTCACCACCATGCTCATCGCCGCCTCCTGGGTGAGGCCGCGGGACATCAGGTAAAAGAGCTGCTCGTCGGCAATCTTCGACACGGTCGCCTCATGGCCGATCTCTGCGTCCTTCTCGCCCACCTCCATGTACGGGAGTGTGCGCGACTCCGAGTCGCCGTCCAGGATGAGCGCGTCGCACTGCACGTGGCTCTTGCACCCGTGGGCACCCTCGTCCACGCGGACGAGGCCGCGGTACGTGGTGATGCCGCCGTCCTTGCTGATGGACTTCGACACGATCTTGGAGGTTGTCTCCGGCGCGGCGTGCACCATCTTGGCGCCGGCGTCCTGGTGCTGGCCCGCGCCGGCGTAGGCGACCGAGAGCACCTCGCCGGTGGCCTTCGGGCCGACCAGGTAGACGCTGGGGTACTTCATGGTGAGCTTGGAGCCGATGTTGCCGTCGATCCACTCCATGTGGCCCTCGGCCTCCACGCGGGCGCGCTTGGTGACCAGGTTGTACACGTTCGGCGACCAGTTCTGGATGGTGGTGTACGTGACGCGCGCACTCGGCTTCACCACGATCTCCACCACCGCGGAGTGCAGGGAGTCGCTGGTGTACACCGGGGCCGAGCAACCCTCGATGTAGTGCACCTTGGAGCCCTCGTCGGCGATGATGAGCGTGCGCTCGAACTGGCCGGCGTTCTCGGAGTTGATGCGGAAGTAGGCCTGCAGCGGCATCTCGCACTCCACGCCCGGCGGGACGTAGATGAACGAGCCGCCGGACCACACCGCGGTGTTGAGGGCCGAGAACTTGTTGTCACCGGGCGGGATGACCGTGCCGAAGTACTGCTTGACGAGGTCGGGGTACTCGCGCAGTGCGGTGTCCATGTCGCAGAAGAGGATCCCCTGCTGCTCCAGGTCCTCGCGGTTGCGGTGGAACACCACCTCGGACTCGTACTGGGCGGTCACGCCGGCCAGGTACTTGCGCTCCGCCTCCGGGATGCCGAGCTTCTCGTACGTGAGCTTCATCTGCTCGGGCAGGTCGTCCCACTCGTCCACCTGCTCCGTTGCCGGCCGGAGGTAGTAGTAGATGTCCTGGAAGTCGATGTCGGGCATGTTGTCGGCGAACCACGGCGCCATCGGCTTGCGGTCGAAGATCCCGAGGCTGCGCAGGCGGTACTGCGTCATCCACTTCGGCTCGCCCTTCCACCAGCTGATCTGCTCGACCACACGGTCACTCAGGCCCTTCTCCGGGTCGAAGGCGTATTCGACCTCGTCGCTCCAGCCGAGGCTGTACTTGCTGAGGTCGAGATCAAAAGTGGTCACGCTGGTTCTCCGTCAGGCTGGCCGTGTGCCCCGGCGGGGTCCGGGGGATTTGCACTACCCACATAGTACTAATTGGGCACGGTGATGCCACCGCCGCGGCGGGTCCCCCGGCACGGGCAAACCCATGTCACATCTGGGAAAACCGCCCACAGGTAGCGTGGCGAGGCTCATGGAACGTTTCGGTCTCGTCGGCCTGCCGAATGCAGGAAAATCCTCCCTCTACAACGCCCTCACGGGGGGCGGCGCGCTGGCAGCCCCGTACGCCTTCGCCACGAAGGACCCGAACATCGGCGTGGCCCAGGTGCCGGACCGCCGCCTGCTCGCACTGTCCGAGATGTCGAAGACGAAGAAGACCGTTCATGCGAGCGTGCAGGTGGTGGACATCGGCGGCCTGGTGGAGGGCGCGAGCAAGGGCGAGGGCCTGGGTAACAAGTTCCTCTCGAACATCCGCGAGGTCGATGCAATCGTGTTCGTGCTGCGCGCGTTCAAGGACGACGACGTGCCGGGCCCGGACGACCCGCTCGAGCACCTGCGCGTGGTCGAGGTGGAGCTCGCGCTCGCCGATCTCGAGACCGTGGAGAAGCGCCTGAAGACGGCATCGAAGGCCGCGCGCGTGGACAAGAACGCGACCGAGGAGGCCGAGGCCATGCAGCGCGCGTACGACGTGCTGGCCGAGGGCACCCCGATCTACCGCTCCAACCTCTCGAAGGACGACCGCGAGGCGCTGGCCCCGCACTTCCTGCTCACCAACCGGCCGGTGCTCGCCGTGGTGAACGTGGGCGAGAACGAGCTGGACCGCATCCCGGCCGAGGTGGAGCGCGTGCGCAACGAGATGTGCCCGCCGGGGGTCACCGCCGACATCGAGGTCATCGGGATGAGCGTGCAGATCGAGGCCGAGGCCGCCCAGCTGGACGAGAAGGACCGCTCCGAGATGCTCGAGGCACTCGGACTCGGCGACGGTGCGCTCGCAACCATGGTGCGCAGCGCGTACCACCTGCTCGGCCTGCGCACGTACTTCACCACCGGCGAGAAGGAGACACGGGCCTGGACGTTCCGCGCCGGGTCCAAGGCACCCGAGTGCGCAGGACGCATCCACACCGACTTCCAGCGCGGCTTCATCCGCGCCGAGGTCATCGGCTGCGAGGAACTACTGGAGATCGGCTCGTGGACGAAGGCGAAGGAACTCGGCAAGGTGCGCCTCGAGGGCAAGGAATACGAGTTCGTCGACGGCGACGTGACCGAGTTCCGCTTCAACGTCTGACGTATCGTGCGGTCATGGAACCGGTCTGGCTGGTGAGCAAGGGCAACGTGCTCGCGTCCGCGGACCTGGCCACATCCCGGGCAGAGCGCCGGCGGGGCCTCATCGGTGTGGACGAGGTGACCACTCCCCTCGTCCTCCAGCCGTGCAACTGGGTGCACTCCGTGGGCATGCGCACCGCGATCGACGTGGCCTACGTGGACGCGGACGGCAACGTCATCGACGTGCGGTGCCTGCGGCCGTTCCGTGTGGCTCCGCTGAACAGGCGCGCCGTCACCGTGATCGAGGCGGCGCAGGGCTCGTTCGAGCGCTGGGGACTGTCGCGCGGCGACACGGTCGAGGTCCGGCGGCCGTGAGCAGCGAGACCACCGGCACGGGCGCAGTCTCCACGGTGCACCCGGGACTCTGGCTAGTGGCCACGCCCATCGGCAACCTCGAGGACATCGCTCCGCGCGCCGGCCACGTGCTGCGCACGGCGTCGATGATCCTGTGCGAGGACACGCGCCACAGCGGCTCGCTGCTGAAGAGGCTCGGCGTCTCCGGTGCGCGGCTGGTGGTGGCGAACGACCACACCGAGCACGATGCCGCCGCGGTCATGCTCGAGGCACTCGCCTCCGGGGCCGTTGTCGCCGTCATCACCGATGCCGGTTCCCCGGGCGTGAGCGACCCGGGAGAGCGGCTGGTGCGCGCGGCTGTGGAGGCGGGGCACCCCGTGCACGCGGTGCCGGGGCCTGCAGCCTTCGTGATGGCGGCGACGATCAGCGGGCTGCCGACGCAGCGCATCGCGTTCGACGGGTTCCTGCCGCGCGGCGGCGCCGAGAGGCGCAACGCCGTCACCGAGATCGTGCACGAGCGCCGCACCACGGTGATCTACGAGGCGCCGCACCGCCTGGTGCGGACCGTCGAGGACCTGCGCGGGGCGTGCGGCGGTTCCCGCAGGGTCGCCATCGCGAGGGAGCTCACGAAGATGCACGAGAACGTCTGGCGGGGCACGCTGGACGAGGCAATCACCCACGTGAGCGCATCCGAACCGAGGGGTGAGTACGCCATCGTCATCGAACCCGCACCCACCGACGAGGGCGAGATCACCGATGACGTGATCGCCGACGAACTGCGTGCCCGGCTGGGTGCAGGTCTCACCAAGCGCAACGCTGTCGACGAAGTGACCACCGCGCTCGGCGTGCCGCGCAAGCGGGTGTACGCGGTCTCCGTGGGTCTCTGACCAGACCGCGCCGTCGGGAGAACTACCTCAGGAGACCTTCGGGGCGAGCGCGAGCTGGCGGCTGAGCGCCACGACCTGGCCCTCGCTGTCCCACATCTCGCCGTCCTCTTCCCACATGCCGCCCTGGATGACGCGGCTGGAGAACGCGCACGCGATGGGGCCGGGTGCGGGCACGCCGCGCACGTGCACGGTGAACTCCACGGTGGGCACCCAGCCGAGCATGCCGAAGCGGTTGAACATCACCGGCGGGAACGCGTCCGCGGCGAGCAGCAGGGACAGCGTGTCCACCGGGCGGCCGTCCTTGAACGAGAAGTACCCGCGGCAGAGCGCAGTGCCCGTTGGCTCGCCACGCGCAAACCCGGTGTCGTCCGGGTGGATGCGCATGTCCAGCCGCGACGACAGCCCCATCGGCGGCGCACCGTCGGGGACGGGCGGGGCCGCGCGCGGCGGGCACTCGTCGAACGGGGGGATTTCCACGCGGTCCATCGTCACGCTGTGGGGCGGCACCGAGGAGTCGATGTCCCCGAACACGCCGAGTGTCGTCGCGATGTCGCGTCCGCCCTGGGCGAGGGTCCCCGCGACGGTGACGAACCGCTTCCCGGACTTCATCACCTTCGTGGTGGTCACGCCGTCGCCGGCCGGGCCTGGCGAGAGGTAGTGCATCGTCACCGAGACGGGATGCGCACGTCCGCTCTCAGCCCGCATGGCGTTGGCGACGAGGGCGAGCAGGTAGCCGCCGTTCGCGTTGCCGTTGATGTCCCACCTGTCGTGGATCGGTGTGGCGTACGCACCGTCGCCCAGTGCGGCCAGGGAGGTGGCTTCGTCGAACTCGAAGGGCATCCGCACGAGAGTAGGTGCGGGGCTGTTGCGGGGACGAGCCGACGAAACCCACCGCGCCCCCGATGAACGCGCGCCGTAGCCTGTCTGGGTGGGCAAGTACTACCTCACCACCCCGATCTACTACGTGAACGCGAAGCCGCACCTCGGCCATGCATACACCACGATCGTCAGCGACGCGCTCGCACGGTGGCACCGAATGCTCGGCGACGACGTGTACTTCCTCACGGGCACCGACGAGCACGGCCTGAAGATCCAGCAGGCGGCCGACACCGCGGGCACGAGCCCGAAGGAGTTCGCCGACAGCATCGCGCCGCTCTTCAGCCAGGCATGGGAGCGGCTCAACATCTCGAACGACGACTTCATCCGCACCACCGAGGAGCGCCACCGTGTGGGCGTGCAGAAGCTCCTGCAGGCCTGCTACGACGCCGGCGACATCGAGCTCGACAAGTACAGCGGCCTCTACTGCGTGGCGTGCGAGGCGTACTACGTGGAGGACGACCTGGAGTCCGGCAACTGCCCGATCCACAAGAAGCCCGTGGAGCACGTGGAGGAGGAGAACTACTTCTTCCGCCTGTCGCGCTTCGAGCAGCGCCTCCTCGACTGGTATGCCTCACACCCCGGGGCGGTGGTGCCCGAGCACCGCGTGAACGAGGTCATCGGGTTCATCAAACAGGGCCTGCAGGACTTCTCCGTCAGCCGGCGCACCCTCACGTGGGGCATCCCGCTCCCCTTTGACCCGTCCCACGTCGCGTACGTGTGGTTCGACGCGCTCGCCAACTACATCACCGCGATCGGCTACGGCACGGACGACGAGAAGTTCCGCAGCTGGTGGCCGGTGAACCACCACGTGATCGGCAAGGACATCGTCCGCTTCCACAACATCTACTGGCCCGCCATGCTCATGTCCGCGGGCATCGAGCCGCCCTCCGGCTGGGCAGTGGGCGGCTGGCTGCTCGTCGGCGGCGAGAAGATGTCGAAGACCACGGGCAACGTGGTGAACCCGCTCGACCTCATCGACGAGATCGGTGTCGACGGGTTCCGCTACTACGTGCTCTCCGACACCGTCTACGGCAGTGACGGTGACTTCACCTACGAGGGCCTCATCGGCCGGTACAACAGCGACCTCGCGAACAATCTCGGCAACCTGGCCGCACGGGTGGCGACCGTGGTCGGCAAGAAGTGCGGCGGCCTCGGCACCGCGCCCTCGCCGGACAGCCCGCTGGCGGCGCACGCACGCGCCGCGGTGGAAGAGACGATCGCCCAGTGGGA
>JBJTCK010000083.1:0-3420 GCA_046091825.1 Actinomycetota bacterium
CTGGTCGAAGTCCGAGCGCGCCACCAGCATCCCGCGGCTCGAGTGCAGGGCGCCGGAGGTCCAGATCTTCTGGCCGTTGATGACCCACTCGTCACCGTCGCGCTCGGCCCGGCAGGAGGAACTCGCGAGGTCCGAGCCCGCGCCCGGCTCGCTGAACAACTGGCACCAGCCCTCCGTGCCGTGGGCGAGCGGGGGCAGCCAGCGCTTCTTCTGTTCCTCCGTGCCGTGGGTCATCGTGACCGGCGCACCCATCAGCACGCCGAGCCCTGTGGGCCCGCTGAGGACATCTGCATCGCCGAATGCCCGGAGAATCTCGTTCTGCTCGCGCTGCGACGCGTCCTGGCCGAACCACTCCGTCGGCCAGCGGGGGAACGAGAGGCGCGCATCGGACATCCTCCTCCACCACTCGCGCAGCGTGATCGACTCGTCCCAGTTCTCCGAGATCCAGTCGCGTGTCTGTTCGTACATCGTCCCCCCGAACGAATCGTGCGCGCTGGTCAGTCGAGTGTGACGCCGAGGTGGCGCAGCGCGATCGAAGAGTACACGGCGGCCCCGCGGCGCATGTAGGTCTCCTCGTACATCGCGCGGTTCGAGTGGTTCGGCGCGGCCTTCATGATGTCCATGCCCTCCGGCATGAGACCGAGGAACATCATGGAGCCCTTCACGCGGTTCAGCACGTAACTGAAGTCCTCTGCACCCATCACCGGGTTGTCCATGAGGCGGACGTTGCGGTCACCCGAGACCGCCGTCGCCACGTCGGCGGCGAACATGGCGTAGTCGGCATCGTTGACCGTCACGTCGTACCCGATGTGCAGGTCTACCTCCACCTCCATCCCGTGCGCCGCGGCGATGCCGTCGGCCACGCGGCGGATGCCGTCATGGATGAGGGTTCGGGTGCGCTCGCTGACTGCGCGCATCGTGCCGTTGATCATCGCGGTCTCGGGAATCACGTTGCTGGTGGTGCCCGTGTGGATCTGGGTGACCGTGATGACGCCCGGGTCGAACACGTCGATGCGTCGGGTCACCAGCGTCTGCAGTGCCTGCACGATCTCGCACGCGACCGGCACCGGGTCGAGGGTGAAGTGCGGTGCGCTGCCGTGGCCGCCCTTTCCCTTCACCGTGATGGTCATCGAGTCGCTCGACGCCATGATCGTGCCGCCCTTGAGGCCGAGGAACCCTCCCGGGATGTTGGAGGCCGCGTGGATGGCAAACGCACCGGTGACGGGTGAGTCCGTGCCGACATCGAGGAGCCCCTCGGCGAGCATCTCGCTCGCGCCGTTGTAGCCCTCCTCGCCGGGCTGGAACATGAAGAGCACGCGGCCGGGGATGTCAGCCTGGCGCGCGGAGAGGATTCTCGCCGCACCCATCAACATCGCGGTGTGGGTGTCGTGGCCGCAGGCGTGCATCGCATTCTCCACCTGTGACTTGAACTCCACGTTCGTGTCCTCGGGCATGGGGAGAGCATCCATGTCCGCCCGCAGAAGCACGGTCGGGCCGGGCTTGCCGCCGGTGAGCATCGCGGCGATGCCGCTGGTCGTCTCGTGCAGCGTGATGTCGAGGGGGAGTCCCTCGAGAGATTCGAGCACCCTGTCTCGCGTGCGGGGCAGATGGTTCGAGATCTCGGGCCAGCGGTGCATGTCGCGGCGCAGCGTGACCATGTCCGCGAACACGTCGTCGGCCTGTTCCAGGATGCCCGCGGGGTTGCCGTGCTGGTCACGTGCGTCATCGGTGGAGAGGGTGTTTTTCGCCATGCCTAATGGTAGGCACATCGACGTGAGCACCCCGCCTGCGGCACACCCGGAGAACTCGCCCGACGAGAGCGTGGAGGAAATCGCCCCGGACGGCACGGTCCTGGGGCTCGTCTCGCGTCGGGAGATGCGGGCCCGCGTGTTGCGCCACCGCAGCGTGTTCATTGCGGTGGTCTCCCACGACGGTGACCTTCTCGTGCACCGCAGGGCCGACACGAAGGACGTCTGGCCCGGGTGCTGGGACGTGTGCGTGGGCGGTGTGGTGAGCCCCGGTGAGTCCTGGGACGACGCCGCGGTCCGCGAGCTCGCCGAGGAACTCGGTGTGGAGGGAGCGGTCGTCACGCACCTCGGCAACGGTGCCTACGAGGACGGTGACGTGCGGCTGGTCGGGCACATCTACGAGTGCCGCACCGACGGCCCGTTCCGCTTCGCCGACGGCGAGATCACGGAGGCCCACTGGGTGAGCCCCGCAGAGTTCCCCAACTGGCTGGGGGCCAGGAAGTTCCTTCCGGACAGCCTTGCCCTGGTGGTGCCGCACCTTCGTGGGTTCCGTCACCTCGTGCCATAGCCTTTCCCGCACCCACTGCACCGGAGGATGCCGCCATGGCCGACAACATCACCGTCGAGTTCACCATCGAGCCCTTCGTTGACGGTGCCCTGCCCGCGTATGTGACCGCCGCCGTGGAGGCGCTCGAGGCAATGGGGATCACAGCTGTCGTCGGTCCGTTCGGCACTGCCGTCACCGCCACTCCTGCCCAGGTGGGCCCTGCCGTGGGCGCCGTGCTCGCCGCCGCCTACGCGAACGGTGCCACCCACGTGAGCATCGACTCGGGACGCCTCTGATGAGCGACCTGCCCCAGCACCCTCTGATCGATGCGGTGAAGCCCGTGCTCGACATGCTGGGCGCCCAGATCATCCCCGTGGAGGATGCGCTCATCAGCGACCGCGCCCTGGAGTGGGAGGGGAAGATCATCGCCGCCGTGCGTCTGCCGCGCCTGCAGGGGGCCCTTGACCGGCTGATCCGCAGCGCCGAGCTGGAGCTTGGTGGCCCGCTGGACACGCTCTCGCGGGAGGACAAGCAGCGGGCCATCCGCCTGCTGGACCAGAACGGGGCGTTCATCCTGCGCCGCGCCGTGGAGGACGTGGCCGATGCCATGGGCGTCTCGCGGATCACGGTCTACAACTACCTGAACGCCCTGCACCGCTGAGAGAGATTTCGCGCGGCAGGTTGTCAGATGGCTCTGCAACCGATATAAAGTAATTGTGACTATTTCAGGAGTTCCCGTGTCCCATTCCAGGTGACCGCAGCCTGCGGTCTCCCGGACAGGAGACACAATGAAGAACTACTACCCGGACGATTACTGTCCGCAGCGCGAGAAGGTGCTGGACATCTCTCGGTCGGTACTGACGGGCGGACGTCGATTCGCACGCAACCGACGCAACTACGGTCGGTACCGCGCGAAGGTGGAACGCCGCGAGTCGCGTGAACGATTGGCCCGCGCAGCAATGTGGGTGTGCGACTGCGGGGGTGATACCGAGTCGGACTGCCTTCGGTGCCTGTGTGATTCTCGTCCGACAAAGAGCGACATCAACGGCGGTTGGGGTCTCCCCAAACAGTTGGGTGCAGAGAGCCGCCATTGGGGTAACGCGGACGACGTGGCCCAACTGTTCC
>JBJTCK010000084.1:0-3954 GCA_046091825.1 Actinomycetota bacterium
TGCCTCGGTGGTGAACCAGAGCACCTCGGTCTTCGGGGTGTCGGCGACATCCAGCACCCGCCCCGTCACCGTGTACTCGGTGTCCAGGAACAGCGGCCCGCTGTGGTTGCGGATCTCGATGGCGCCGTAGAGCCCCACGAATTCTCCGCACTCGCGCTCGATCGACTCCGTCATTCCGGCGACCAACAGCTGGCAGGCCGTGAGGGGGGAGCACACCGGCCCGCCCCACGGCGAGTCACCCGCGTACCAGTCGAGCGCGAGTGCGGAGAGTTCGTGGGGCTCTACGGCGCCATCGAGATCTGCAACCACCGCGGGCCGTTGTTCCTGGACACCGAGTACACGGTGACGGGGCGGGTGCTGGATGTCGCCGACACCCCGAAGACCGAGGTGCTCTGGTTCACCACCGAGGCACGCGAGGCGGGGTCGCAAAGCGGCGAGCCTGTCGCCTCGCTCACGATGATGACGCGCCTGCTGAAGGACTCATCCCCTCTGTACGCCTAGGCCACGCACGGCAGTCGGGCGCGCCGTCTTCGCGGTGGGCTTGCGCCCCGGTGCGGGTTTGCGCCTGGGCGCCACCTTCCTTGCCGAGGACTTCCCGGACGGCGACTTTGCTGCCGCTGGTGTCCTGCCGGGGGCTGCAGTCACCGCCTTGCTTCCCTGCGCCGGCTGCCCGGTCGGCAGCACCGATGGGCCCTGCCCCGTGGACATCGCTATCCCCTCAATAAACGGTCCGGCCTCAGCCACGGCCACAGGGCTGGATGCAGGCACGGTCTCGACAGGGGTCGGTGCCGTGGTTGCAGGGGCGACGGTCGTCGGGGCAGGTGGCACCAGGGAGTCGATGAGGTCTGTCACCACGCGGCGTGCGACGGTCATGTCGACGGCCTCCGTCCAGACCCAGAGCACGACGTTGCGGTCATGCCAGCTGTACCCCGAGCCGGTGCCCAGTCCGATGCCCGCGTGACGGCACGAACCGAACCAGTCGTGCGCGGCACCAATCAGGCGACCGAAATCATGCGGGGTGTGGGTGCTTGCGTAGTCCCACAGCGCCGCCATGCGGGCCTCGCCGATGTCGTCGCCATAGATCCAGATCGAGCGCGGGGTCACGGAGTCCGCGAGCATCGTGGTGGACGAGGGTTCACACTGCGCAGCAGAGGGAGCGACTGCAGCCGGTGCTGCTTCTGCGACGCTGAGGCGCATGGTGACGGCGTCCCAGTCGGCTGGATGTGACTCGTCCGGCAGACCCGACAGCGTGTACCCGCCCAGAACGACCCCGCCGGAGTCATCGAGGGCAAACGACGAGAGCACGTCATCCTCGCCGGTGCCGAACTGACGCGTCCACAGCCTGGTCCCGTCGGGGCTGAACTTGTGGAGAAGATGGTCGGAGCCACCCAGTCTCTGCTGCCCGGCGATCCTCTTCCCGTGCGCCGTCCCCGCGACGAGAAGGTTCCCCTGGCTGTCCACGGCGACGCGGTGGCTCGTGTTCGCGCAGGCAAGGATGCTCCGCCATTCCAGTTCGCCGTCGGGCGAGTACTTCGCAAGGAATGAACCCCCGAGCGACCGTTCGGTGCACGGCAGGGACGGGTACGCACTGTTCGACTCGCCCACCACGTAGTACGAACCGTCAGGCGCCGTCACACCGCCCTGCGGTGACCATTCCCCGCCGTCCAGTTCGGACACGATCGTGCGGACGGTCTCCCCCGAGGCGGACATGCGCACCGTGAGGAAGTTGTAGTGGTCGTTGCTGCCGTGTCCGTTGACCGCACCTGCAGCCCAGGCATTCACGTCGACCCCGCCGTCGGCCCGGCACCGCAGCGACATGATGGCATCGTTGTTGCGCGACCCGAACTGGCGCACCCACATCCGGTCGAGATTCGCATCGAATCGGGCCACGAAGTTGTCCGACATCCCGATTGCCGAGGTCTCCGACGGCGCGACCGAGTGATCCCAGGACGAGCCACCCACATAGACCGTCCCGTCCGGGCACGGCTCGATGACGCGCAGGAAGTCCTGGCCGGGACCCCCGAACTGGGCAACGTGCTCGTACGAACCGTCCGGTGAGACGACAAGGATCACGGCATCGAAGTCATGGCCGTCAGGCTGGATCGCGGTGAGGAAGCGGCTGTCGGAGTAGCCCACGAATGCGACGCGGCCGTCAGGCAGCACCAGGCTCTCGCGGTACTCAGAGCCGTAGAAACCGCCCCCCTGTGGTTCGGCAATCGTGGTCACCCACGCGACGCCACCGGAGGGGTCGATGAGACGCACCGTGGTGGCTCCACCGGGGCCCCAGCCGTGCTTGGCGAGCGACATGACCGACCCATCAGAGAGTGGCTGGGCAACCACGGACCCGTCAAACCCGGCACCCGTGACTTTGACCTCGTAATCGGCCACAAAATCGCCGCCCGGCTGCGCCCCGACATGCGCGGGGAGCAGCAACACCGCCAGGGCACTGACGGTGGCCAGGAGTGTGCGGCGCACCTACTGGCCCTCGGGGATCCAGTTGCCGTGGAAACCGTTCGGCACGCGCACCGGGAGGTGAACGACCGCCACCGGGTCATCGGTGATGGCCCGGGCATCGAACACGGCGAGGTCAGACGTCATGGTCTCGTTGTCGAGTCGCAGTGCCATGACGTACCCGTCGTCCTCCGTGGCCGCGTTCTCGCGCGGGATGAACACGGGCTCGCCGTAGCCGTAGCGGGGCTGGTCCGTGCGCGCCTCGGTCGTGCCGCGCTCCAGGTCGGTCTTGATGAGCGTGTCCTGGGTGAAGCCCCGGCCCACACCGGCGGTGTAGCCGTAGCGGTACGGAAGGCCGAGCAGGGCCTCGTTGTGCCGCGGGAACTCCTGGCCTCGGTCATCAATGCGCTGGTGCGAGGACTTGCCGGTGACAGGGTTCAGTCTCCAGCGGTCGAGAGTGGAGGTCCCCTCGCTCGGGCCGCGGCGCTCCTTGTCGAACATCTTCGGGTGACGCACCGCGTCGAACACGACCTCGTCACCGTCGTCATAGGCGTTCATCGGGTGGAAGATGTAGCAGGGGTCGATGGACACCCACTTCACGTCCTCTGCGTTGCCCTCGCGCGGGAGCAGGCCGATGCGTGCCTCGTAGTCCGGGTCCCAGAAGTACGGCAGGCCGGCGCCGGACATCGCCGCCTCCAGGTTGAACACGCACGGCAGGTCGAGCACCAGCACGTACTTCTCCGTGATGGCGACATCATGCACCATCGGCCCGCCGGCCACCGGGATGTCCACCGTGCGGCGAACGCGACCGTCGGTGCCGACCACCACGTACTGCAGTTGATTGCCCCAGCCCCACCAGTACGTCATCGTGTGCAGCTCCCCTGTGCGCGGGTCGCGCTTCGGGTGGGCACTGAACGCGTGCGGCAGCGTGCCACCGAACGACGAGATGCGGAGGGTGTCAAGGTCATGCGACAGCTCGATCGGCGGGGCGCCCGCCTCGACGATCGCGTATGTCCTACCGGCATGGCCGATGATGTTGGTGTTCGCGGCGAACTGCTGGTGGTCGGCCGGCCACTCGGATTCCGGGCGTGGCTCGCCCAGCAGGTCCGCGACGTCGTTGTTGCGCACCCAGCGGTTGCGGTACCACTCCGCCCTGCCGTCGCGGATGCGGATGCCGTGCACCATCCCGTGGCCGCTGAACCAGTGGTACTTGGCCTCGTTGACAGGCCCGAGCGGGTTCGGCCCGTTGCGCAGGTACCGGCCGTCAAACTCAGCGGGGAGCGTGCCGGTCACGCGGAGGTCGAAGGCAGTTGTCTCGGTGTCGACGGGGGCGAGGTTCCCGCGCAGGAACGGGTTGGGCTTGTTCTCGATGGTAGTCAGTCCCGCATCGTACGGGCTCTCAGCGCATGAGGGAATGGTGCGACAGCCAGAGCCTGGCGGCGGCCAGGATCTGGCCCTCGGTCATGGACGTCAGGTCGTTGTCGGGGGCAGCCCGGCCAGCAC
>JBJTCK010000085.1:0-42328 GCA_046091825.1 Actinomycetota bacterium
CCCCCCCCCCCCCCCTTCCCAGCCTTTCAGCGGTCGGTCTCTAGCGCTCCTGCCAGATTCCCGTCCACTCGAAGCCCTTGATGTCCCTCGTGGGAGCGAAGGTCTTGCCATCAGGGTTCTTGAACTGGGTGATCCCCTTCAGTTTCGACTTGTTGTTGACGAAGGTGTAGGTCGAAGTGTGCACCGTGGGAATCAGCAACCCGGTGGACTGCATGTACGCAGTCGCCTCCTGGAACTTCTTCTTGCGGAGTGCCGGGTCTGTCTCGGCCTGGGCGGCATACAGGAGGGTGTCCACCTGGGTGTCGCTGTGGTTGCCGAGCGCGATGACCTTGTTGTAGCCGATGCCGAGAGGAGTCTTGGCGATCGGGTTGGTCGAGTTCGCGGGGAACGCACCCGTCACGAAGAACGGGAGCACGTAGCCAGAACCGGGGCCCTCAGCCGGCGTGCCCTCTGCGAAGTCGTAGAGGTTGCCGCCACCGCGGTAGATGGATGCGATCAGCACGGCCGACTCGGCCTGGAAGATCGGGTTCATCTGGATGCCCGCGGCCTCGAGGTACTTCTGCACTTCCTTCACGTTGTTGAGCGAGGTGGTGCTGGTGTCTGCGTACAGCGTGAGCTTGAACGGCGCCGCAGCACCTAGATCGGTGTTGCACTTCGCCACGTACTCCTTGGCCTTGGCCACGTTGTAGATGGGCGCGCCGTTCTTGGTGAACATGATGTGGTCAGTTCCGACGATGGAGCCGCTGTAGACACCGAGGCCCTTGAAGCGGACCTTGTTGTAGGTCTTCCAGTCCACGGCGAAGGCCGCCGCGAGACGGCAGTTCTGGAACTTGAACGGTGAGCCGGACTTGTTCTGGTTCGGCACCCACTGGCCCCACGAGCCCGCCTTGCCGGCGTACTCCGTGACGACGCTCTTGCGCTTGCGCAGGTCGAGGACGAACGTGGACTCACCGGTGGTGAAGGACGCTGCATCCAGGTTGCCACGGCGGAGGGCCGCTGCGCGCTGGGAGGCTTCCTTCACGACCACCACGGTGATCGAGTTGAGGTACGGCAGCTGCGTGCCGGCCGCGTCCTTGCGCCAGTAGTTCTCGTTGCGTACGACCACGAGCTCGTTCGGGTTGTACGACCGGATCTTGAACGGGCCCGTTCCGATGCCATTGGTGGAGCAGGTGTTCGGGTCCGCAATCTGCGCTGGGGCGCGCATGACGTAGCGACCGGCACGGTACATGAGACCGAGGAAGTCGTTGTCAGGGCGCTCCAGCGTCACCTTCACGGTCAGGTTGTCGACCGCCTCGACCGACATCAGGTTCGCGTTGATACCGATGCCGGTGGACGCGTACCGCGAGCTGAAGCCCGGTGCGGAGGTGAGGCCACGACCGATGTCGAGGTTCTGCTTGACTGACGCCGCGTTGAACTCCTCGCCGTTCGAGTACTTGATGTTCGGGCGTAGCGTGAATGTCCACACCTTGCCGCCCTCTGAAATCGCCCACTTGGAGGCGAGATGCGGGATGAAGTTGCCGTTCGAGTCGCGCTCCACGAGACTCTCGTAGACCATCCTGGTCGCACCGAGCGCGTCACCGGTGAGTGCGTTCGCAAAGCACCAGCCCGAGATCGTGTTCAAGATGCCCAGGGAGATGTCACCGCCGATCTTCGATGCGGCTGGCTTGGCGCCTGCGGCCTGGGTGGATGTCGCCATTGCCGACGCCGCGACTGCGACTGCGACTGCTGCTCCCCACCTCTTCCTTCTTGATGTCATTTGGTTACCCCCCATAGGTGCGCCGCCCGGTCGGCGACGTTCCTCCAATGTAGACGAAAGTCACACCTGTGTCACGGTCCTGGGTCGCTTTGCGACGAAAAATCTCTGTGACTACTGGGCTTTCTTGCACTAACCAAGCATTGAGCTGTGTCCAGCCCGGAACGTACTGGCAACGTACCGCGACGGCATCCTCGACATCCGCGTGAAGGCGAACGGGCACCACGAGGAGAGGAGGCGCGTCCCGGTCAACCGGGTTAGAGAAGGGTCTCGGCAGGGCCCTTCAGCCGGCCGATCAGCCGGCCAGTCAGCCGGCACTGCGAAGCGCCGCGACTGTCGCGGCGACCGGCGTGATGTCCACGTCCGCCCCGCTGCCGTGGCCGTCGTTGTCTCCGTGGCCGAACGGGTTGTCGAGGTCCCGCACCAGGAGCAGCAGGTACGCGTACGCAAGGCTGAGCACCGAGGGGGCGATCCACGACATCACGGTGGATGGGAACGACACGACAGCGAGCGAGAGCTGCAGGATGAACACGAGGAAGGTCATCAGCACGTAACCGGACTGCACGAACGAGGTGTTGCGGATGACCGCGATGCGGTTGAGGGTGGCAGTGAGCTCTCCGTTCACCGTCATCATGCGGCCCAGGTAGTGGGTGCCGCCCCCGGCCCTCTCCACGTCCGTCACCAGACGCGAGAGATCCGCGTGCGCGGCCCACATCTCTGCATCCGTTCGCTGCCCCAGCAGCCAGCCGTGGACGGCCTCCCCCACGGATGCCACACGGGCCGTCGCCCACCCGTGGTCCTGGTCCTTGGCGGTCAGGGCGAGCACACACGCGGACTGGAAGCCACCGAGACCGACGGCGAGCACCGCTGGGAGGCGCTCCGACTCCTTGTAGTCCGCGAGCACACCGCCGAGCATGAAACCGAGAATGAGGGTGACACCGGTGATGACCGACCCGATCTCGCCGAAGGTGGCGACCTCACCGATGTCCCATACCTCCTGGGCGAGGAACCTGGCCACCAGCACCACCGCGACCACGGGGATCGAGGAGAAGAGGAGGCGGAAACGGTCGAAGAGGATGGATGCCGTGGAGGAGCCGTTGTTCGTCACGGGACGCAACGCTAGGGCACCACAGGGAGCGTCCTGTGCACTGGAGGCGACGCCGAGAATCGAACTCGGATAAACGGCTTTGCAGGCCGCTGCGTAAACCATTCCGCCACGTCGCCAAGTGCCCCGCGGGCGGCGCACTGACGAGATGCTATCGGGGCGGGTGCGGGTCTCCCCCGGGGCTCAGGCGCGGCGCACTGCGTGGAAGATGGTGCGGGTGCCGCTGGAGAGCAGGAGTCTTGACATCACCTCGAACCGCTCGTCCAGCAGGCGCTCGAACTCGGCAAGGTTGAAATCGTCGTGGATACCGGACCGCTTGTTGACGAGGAGCTTGCGCACCATCGGGTCGTCGGCGTGCGGCATCTCGATCACGATCTCAGGCGCGAGGTCGGCGAGCATGTCCAGCTGCGCGGCCACCGGGATGTTGTACGTGATCGCCACGTGGTGGATGACGGCCAGGTACAGCACGACATCAGGAGTGCCACGGTCGAACACGCCCGGACGCTCGCGCCCGCGCCAGCCGATGCCGCCGCCGGAGTCGGACATGTCGACGTACAGCGGGAGGATCTTGTCGTTCTTCTCGATCTTCAGCGCGCCGTAGAGCCGGTCCACGACCAGTGGGTCCGCGTCCATTGCCACCACGTGGTCACTGTGGGCGGCCGCGATACGGCTGAACTTCCCGTCGTTGCAGCCGATGTCGGTCACGAGACGGCGCGGCCGCGTTGCGACGGCGTCCCGCACGAAGCGCTCCTTCTCGTCCAGGCTGTCCTCGATGTAGTGACCCCGTTCCGTGTACTCGGACCATGTTGACTTCTTGTCGCCCAGCTCGAGGGACGACACCAGCTTCTCCAGCTTGCGGAGCGTGGCGTCGAGGACGGCAGCGCTCATGCCCGCCTTCGCGGCCTCCTTCTTCACCTCGACCTCGGTGTCGGCGAACCTGCTCTGCGCGGCGGCGTGCAGGACGACGTGGGTGAGACGACCCTTGCGCGGGTGCCTGATGCTCCCCGGCAGCAGCTTGCGCATGGTGTCCGGCGAGATTCCGTTGACCGCACCGCGCAGGAAAGGCTGGAATCCCACCCCCAGGTACGCCTGCAGCATGAGCGGGTAGAGGAAGAGTTCGCAGAACTGGCGGTAGCCGTACCACGGGTCTGACTTCCTGCGGACCTCGAAGGACCCCGCATCGATGAACTGTGCCCGGGACCCGATGAACTGGACGTTGTAAGGAGTGGCGTCCTTCAGTCCGACACCGTCGGCGAGCGTCTGGCGCGTGAGGCGCAGCTGCAGCAGCGCGGCGTCCTTCAGCATCGAGAACGTCCACTCGTACGGGTAGGAGACGAACGGGACCCGCGGGTGGGTCATCGCCGCGACCCACGGGGCGGACAGTCCTGCCGCGGCCGGGTCAACCAGCGTGGACTCGATCAGGTCCCCGGAGGCCAGGGCGCCGGCGATCGACTTCCTCGACCAGACGGCGTCGAGGTCGGCCTTGCCGGCCGCGGTGAAGCCCCGCACCACGCGGTCCTCACCGACGAAGACCCTGCTCAGGGGGTCACGGAACGACCCCGGGTCTTGGCGGACGGTCGGCATCTGCTCAGTCGTGGGCGGAGCCGGACTGGGGCTCCTCGGTGTCGTGCTCCGGCAGGGGCTTGCCGGTGACCTTCGACTTCAGGCGGGCCATGCCCATCTTGAAGGCCACGCCGATGCCGGCGACGCCACCCGCGATTGCGGTCACGATCATGGAGCCGGTGCCGGCATCAAGGTACGAAATCATGGAAAGAACCCTACCCCAGCCCCCCGGGCGGGATGGGGAAAGCACGCCAACGGCCCAATTCGGGAGGCCCCGGCGGGAAGCCCGTCACTAGCCTTGACCTGTGACCCAGAAGCCGGAGACGACCGCCATCACCGCAGGACGCGGTGAGTCACGCGGCCTCGGCACCCCGGTTGACCCCTCCACGGTGTGGCAGCAGGAAGGTCTCGACGAGATGCGCCGCCGCGCCACAGGGGTGCGCCACGGCGGCGTGTACGGGCGCTACGCGAACCCGACCGTGTCGGCGTTCGAGGACGCCGTGGCACAGCTGGAGGGTGCGGAGTCCGCCCTTGCGTTCGGTTCGGGCATGGGTGCGGTCGCGAGCCTGGTCCTCGCGTTCTGCGGGCAGGGCAGCCACATCGTGGCGCAGAACAACCTCTACGGCGCGACCATGTCCTTCCTGCAGGGGCCGTGTAGCCGGTTCGGCATCGAGACCACCTTCGTGGACCCCGCCGTCCCGGGCGCCTTCGAGGCGGCGGTCAGGCCGGGCCGCACGATGCTCGTGATCGCCGAGACGCCGTCCAACCCGCGGCTCGCGGTGACGGACCTCGCAGAGCTCGGCCGGATCACCGGACCCTTCACCGTGGTGGACTCCACGATGGCCACTCCCATGGGCCAGCGACCGCTCGATTTCGGCGTCGACTTCGTCCTGCATTCCGCCACCAAGGGGATCGGGGGCCACAACGACGCGTTGATCGGCGTCATCGCCGGGGAGAAGGACCTCATCGACTCCGTGTGGGCGTACTCGGTGATGCACGGCTCCGTCGCCTCGCCGCACGACGCCCAGAACGCCCTGCGCGGAATCCGCACGCTCGCGGTGCGCACCGAACGACAGCACGCATCGGCCCTGCGGATCGCCCGTGCACTCGCCACCCACCCGCGAGTCACGGACGTCTCGCACCCGTTCCTCGAGTCACACCCGCAGCACGCACTCGCGCGCGCACAGATGAGGCTGGGCGGCACCCTCGTCGCGGTCGAGATCGACGGCGGCACCGATGCGTGCCGCTCGGTCATGGACTCGCTCCGGCTGGTACGGCCCGCAACGAGTTTCGGGGGTCCCGAGACCCTGGTCTGTCACCCGGCGACGGCGATCCAGGTGGGCGTGTCGGGCGAGGACCTCGCCGCCACCGGCGTCACGGACGGTCTCCTGCGCCTCTCCGTGGGCCTCGAGGACGCGGACGACATAGTCGCCGACCTCACATCGGCACTCGACCGCGCGCTATAAGCGCTTCGGCGGCCGCGGCACGAAGGCGCTCGTGCGCGCCACGTACTCCGCGTAACCGGGTCGCCGCTTCGCCATCGAGTGCTCCAGCATCGGCACTCCCGACACCCGCGTGAGAAGAACGGTCATCACGACCGGGCCGATGAGACCGACCGCGGCGGTGCCGGCCTCGGCGGCGATGATCCCGATGCCCCACCACTGGACCGCGTCCCCGAAGTAGTTGGGATGGCGCGTGAGGCTCCACAGCCCCTTGTCCATCACCTTGCCTGCGTTCGTCGGGTCCTTCTTGAAGCGGGTGAGCTGGGCGTCACCCACCGTCTCGAACACGAAACCAATCACCCAGACGAACGTGCCGATCACTGCGAGCGGCCCCACGGACACGCCGCCGTCGGCCTGGCCCAACTGCACCGGCAGGGAGACTGCCCACATCAACGCGCCCTGGAGGCCGAAGACCGTGTAGAGGCTGACCCACGGGAACTTCTCCCCGTGCTTCCGTCGCATGAGCACGTAGCGGAAGTCCTCCCCGTGGCCCAGGTTCCTCTTGCCGAGGTACAGCGCGAGGCGCAGGCCCCACAGCGTGACGAGTGCCGTGATGAGGTTCTGCCGCGCCGTGTCACCGTCCGCCGTGAGCCGCACCGCCCATGCCACCAGGACGAATCCGAGACCCCACACGATGTCGACGATTGACGCGTTCTTGATGAGGACGCTGATGACCCAGGTCGTGAGCATCAGGACCACGATCGAGAGCGCGGCCACAAGCATTGCTGTTCCCACTGTTGTTCCTTTCTTACACGCCAGCGGTCTGGGTGAACCTGACGACTGCGTCGTCCATCTCCACCCACCGGCTGTCGATCCATTCCGTGAAGTCACCTGCCGCGTCCACCTCGGCCCGCGGGTGGACCGTGACGACGACGTGAGCCCCGACCTTCCTCTCGGCGAGCGCGGCGAGCATGCCAGGGAAGGTGTCGAGTCCGTCGAGGCCCTCGTGCCAGACGGTGATGACATCGGCGCCGGGTACGGCATCAAGCATGACCTTCGCGCCTGCCGGCTTCGGGGGGATCAACCGCTGTAGGCCGCCGAGGCGGGCGTGCCTGTCGGGGTGGCGCTCGGCGAGGCGGGCGAGCTCGCGCTCCCGCTTGTCCGGGTTCGCCCGGCTCCCCTCGGGGAAGATGACAGCGGCCTGGCCCTCGGACAGCCCCTCCATCATGTGCTCCAGCGCTGCCAGCTCCCCCGCCACGTTCGACGAACCGCGCCGCACGAAGCAGTTCGGTGTGCGGTGGCCCAGCAGGTCGAGGCACGGCACCATCTCGAGATCGCTCTTCAGCACGTACCTGGGCTGGAGGCCGAGCGTGTTGTTCACGATGAAACAGCTGATGATCGAGTCGGCCAGGCTCGCGTGCCGGCAGAACACCACGTAGGGCCCGCGGTCGACGTGCTCCGTGCCGATGATGGTCACGCGCAGGCCGACGGTGACCCTGAGCGCCGCGATGATCCGGCCGCACCACCAGCGCTGGGTCCGGTAGTGCGCGCCGTGGTTGCGCGACTGGCCGGTTGCCCACAGCAGGAACATGAGGAACACGCCGGCTGTCTCGATCCACGCCCAGAGCAGCCCGAAGGTCATCAACCGCACGGTCGGCATGCGGCGCTTTCCGCGGGACAGGTCATACACGGCGAACAGCACCGCCCAGACGGGGGCGAGGAGCGTCACGAGAATGACGATGAGGCCCAGCGCCGTGACTGTCACGGTGCGCCTCAGCCATGCCTTGCTCACAGGGCGAGACTATGCCAGCCCCGGCAGGACTGCTGGAACCCTTGTGACACGGGCAAATTGGGTTGACATTTTGTAAAGTTGGCGCATGACCAACCTCGCACCGCAAACCGTCTCGTTCACCGTGAACGGCACCCCGGTGTCGGTCCGGTCGGGCCACCCCCACCTGTTGGCGGCACTGCGCGAGGAGCTCGGCATCACCTCCCCGAAGGACGGGTGCTCCCCCTCCGGACAGTGCGGCTGCTGCACCGTGATGATCGACGGCAAGGCCCAGGTGAGCTGCCAGTACCCCGTGGCACGGGCCGAGGGCCGAACGGTCACCACCCTCGAGGGCGTGGACGAGGCAGAGCGGAAGAAGTTCTCGGACGCGTTCGCAGCGTGCGGCGGTCTCCAGTGCGGGTTCTGCATCCCGGGGATCGTGATGCGGGCGAAGTCCCAGGTCGACAAGAAGGGCCCGGACCTCAAGCGCGAGGACATGGCGCGCCACCTCGGCGCGCACCTGTGCCGCTGCACCGGGTACGTGAAGATCCTCGATGCCATCGAGGCCGTCGCCAAGGGCACACCGGTCGACGTCTCACTGCCCGGCGGTGTCGGGTCACGCGGACTCAAGTACGAGGCCCACGAGCTCGCACTCGGTGACCGCGGGTACGTGGACGACATCCGGGTGGACGGCATGCTGCACGCGGCACTTCACCTCACGGAGCACGTGCGGGCGGACATCATCCGCATCGACACATCCGCAGCAGAGGCGGCCGAGGGCGTCGTAGCCGTCTACACCCGGCGCGACGTCCCGGGCACCAACATGGTGGGCATCATCCACAAGGACTGGCCGGTCTTCATCGGCGAGGGCGAGCGCACTTCGTACGCCGGCGACGTCCTTGCTGTCGTGGTGGCGGAGACCCGCCAGCAGGCCCGCGCGGCGGCACGGCTCGTCAGCGTCGAGTACGGCGTGCTCCGTCCGATAGTCGACGCCGTCGCCGCGATCGACGACCCGGACACCGCCGTGTGGGGCACGGACTCGAACGTGCTGTCGCGCAGCGAGTACTCGCGCGGCGACACCGATGCCGCCCTCGCCGGCAGCACCCACGTGGTGCACGAGACGTTCCAGACTCAGCGCATCGAGCATGCGTTCCTGGAGCCCGAGAGCACCCTCGCCGTCCCGGACACCGCGGCGGGCACGATGCACGTGTACTCCGGCGGCCAGGGCGTGTGGGACGACCGTGACCAGATCTGTGCCGTCCTTGGCGTGCCCACCGACAGGGTGACCGTCGAGCTGGTCTCGAACGGCGGCGCGTTCGGCGGCAAGGAGGACATGTCGAACCAGGGCCAGACGGCACTCGCCGCCTGGCTGCTGCAGCGACCGGTCAAGTGCACCCTGTCCCGCGAGGAGAGCCTGCTCATCCACGCCAAGCGCCACCCGATCCGCATGGAGTACTGGGTCGGCTGCGACGCCCACGGGAAGATCACTGCCGTCAAGGCGCGGATGGTCGGGGACTCCGGTGCGTACGCCTCCGTCGGCATGAAGGTGCTGGAACGTGCCGCGGGCCATGCCACCGGGCCGTACCACACACCCGCAGTCGACGTGTCCAGTGTGGCCGTCCGCACGAACAACCCGGTGTGCGGGGCGTTCCGCGGGTTCGGCGCGAACCAGGCCCAGTTCGCGATGGAGGGCTGTCTCGACCGCCTGGCCGCGATGGTCGGCATCAGCGGCTGGGAGATCCGCAAGCGCAACGTGATCCACCCCGGCGAGGTGTGGGGCCCGGGGCAGATCATGGATGACGGCTGCAAGGGCGCAGAGGCATGCCTGGATGCGATCAAGCCGCAGTACGACGCGGCAGTCGCCTCCGGTGCGGCTGTCGGTCTGGGTCTCGGCCTGAAGAACTCCGGCCTCGGCAACGGGTTCCGCGAGGTCACAAGAGCCATGGTGAGGTTCGACGATGACGGCACGGTCGAGGTCCGCCATGGCTGGACAGAGATGGGCCAGGGCGTGCACACCGTCGCCCTGCAGGTCGCAGTGGAGGAGCTCGGCCTCGACCCCGCGCGCATCAGGGTGATCGTCGACACCACGCGGCAGCTCGGTTTCGGCCAGACCACCGGCAGCCGCGGCACGCTCATGGCGGCGGCGAGCGTGCAGGCCGCGTGCGCCGAGGCGAAGGCAGGGGGCTGCGCCCCGGGAGTCGACTACACCGGCGAGTACGTGGTCGACTGGACGCAGCACCTGGGCGACCCCGGCCACCCGAACCCCACGATCCACTCTGCTTTCGGGTACGCCGCGCAGATGGTCGTCATGGACAGGGAGACACAGGCGATCGAGCGCGTCGTCGCGGTGCACGACGTGGGTCGTGCCGTGAACCCCACGCTGTGCGAGGGCCAGATCGAGGGCGCGGTGCACATGGGGCTCGGCTACGCCCTCACGGAGGACTTCCCCAGCGACGAGCGCGGCTTCCCGGTGAACATGACCCTCCGCTCGCTCGGCATCCTGCGCGCCAAGGACGTTCCGCCGATCGACGTGACGATCGTGGAGTGCCCGCAGCCCCGCAGCCCCTACGGCATCAAGGGCGTCGGCGAGATCGGTCTCGTGCCCACCGCCCCTGCGGTGGCAGCCGCACTGCACGACGCCGACGGCACCTGGCGCACGACACTGCCGATGAAGCCGAAGAACAACGACGACAGCGAATGACCGGAACGAGGACCACCATGACCAGCCCCGCCGCCCTCTACCTGCAGGATGCCCACCCCATTGCCGAGGGCATGGAGTACGCGAGGTACGCCGAGTCGAAGGGCTTCGAGGCGGTGTGGCAGGCCGACAGCCGCCTGGTCCGCGACGCGATCGTCCCGATGTCTGCCTTCGCTGCGGTCACCGACACGATCAAGATCGGCTCGGGCGTGGTCGACTGCTGGACCCGCAACCCCGCGCGCCTCGCCGCCACGTTCTCGACCCTCGATGACCTCGCGCCCGGACGCGTCATCCTCGGCATCGGCGCATGGTGGGACCCGCTCGCCTCCAAGGTCGGGATCAGCCGCGACAAGCCACTGCGCGTGATGCGCGAGATCATCACGTCCGTGCGGGCGCTGCTCCACAACGAGACCGTGACCTTCCACGGCGACTTCGTCCACCTCGACGGCGTCGAGCTCGACTACGTGTACCAGGAGCGCAGGCCGAAGGACGTGCCGATCTACCTGGGTGCGACGGGACTCCAGATGATGGAGCTCGCCGGCGAGATCGCCGACGGAGTGGTCCTCAACTACCTGGTCTCCCCCGACTACAACAAGACCGCGATCGAGGCACTCGCCCGCGGGGCAGAGAAGAAGGGAAGGCGCTGGGAGGACATCGACCGTCCGCAGCTGGTGGTGTGCAGCGTGCACGAGGACCGCAAGACCGCACTCGACATGGCGCGCCTCATGGTCACCCAGTACCTCGGCCAGCAGCCCCACATCATGAAGGCCTCCGGCGTACCGCAGTCGCTCCTGGACAAGGTCGGCGAGGTGCTCACCTGGCCCGCCACCCACGAGCAGGTCGTTGCCGCATCGAAGCTGGTCCCCGACGAGATCGTGCAGATGCTGACGGCCTCGGGCACACCCGAGGATGCCCGCGCGAAGGTGCGCGAGTACATGAAGGACGGCGCCACCTGCCCGATCCTGTACCCGCTCGGCGACGTGAGGGCGATGATCGACGCGTTCTCCGGCTGGACCGCCTGAGGCACGGACCGCGTCACATACTGTGGGGAGCGTGACTCCACGGCCGCCGCTCGCATCCCGACTGGAGGGCTTCGGTGCCTCGATCTTCGCCGAGATGACGGCGCTCGCGGTCTCCACGGGGTCCGTCAACCTGGGTCAGGGGTTCCCCGACTACGACGGCCCCGCAGACGTGCTGCGCATCGCCCGGGAACAGATCGCCGCGGGGGCGAACCAGTACCCACCCGGCACCGGCTTGCCCGAACTGAGGCTCGCGATCACGGAGCACCAGCAGAGGTTCTGGGGGCTGCGGCACGACCCCGACACCGAGGTGCTCGTGACCATGGGCGCCACCGAGGCGATCGCGGGAGCGCTCCTCGGCATGCTCGACACGGGTGACGAGGTCATCGTCTTCGAGCCCCTGTTCGACACGTACGCGGCGTGCGTCTCACTGGCCGGGGCGGTCCTGTCCCCCGTCACCCTGCGGCCCGACAGCAGCGGCCGGTTCGGGTTCGACGGGGAGGATCTGCAGCGAGCGGTCACCCCGCGCACGAGGATGATCCTCCTCAACTCGCCCCATAACCCCACGGGCACCGTGTTCACCCGCGAGGAACTGCAGGCCATCGCCGACGTCGCGCTCAGGCACGACCTGACCGTCGTGTCCGACGAGGTGTACGAGCACCTCGTCTTCGACGGCGCACGGCACGTCCCGGTCGCCACGCTCGAGGGGATGGCGGAACGCACCGTCACCGTTTCCTCGGGGGGCAAGTCGTTCAACACGACAGGATGGAAGATCGGGTGGGCCTGCGGCCCGGCGCCCCTCGTCAACGCGGTGCGGATGGCCAAGCAGCTCTTCACGTTCGCGGGCGGCACCCCGTTCCAGCCGGCAATCGCCGCGGGACTTCGCCTCCCCGACAGCTACTTCTCCTCGCTCTCCACGGACCTCCAGGCCAAGCGGGACGTTCTGATGGCGGCACTCTCGCAGGCGGGACTGGCACCGTACGCCTCCGCGGGCACGTACTTCGTGACTGCCGACGTGCGCGCCAGGCGTGCCGACGGTGACGGGACCGCATTCTGCAGGGAGATGCCGGCAGCCTGCGGTGTGGTCGCGATCCCGGCCGGGGTGCTCTACTCCCCCGCCAACTCTGCCGAGGGCAGGCACATCGTGCGGTTCGCGTTCTGCAAGCAGATGCCCACCATCGAGGAGGCGGCCCGGCGGCTCGCCTCGTGGACGTGAGAGGCTGAACCCATGCGTGTGGCAGTGATCCAGCACGACATCGTGTGGGCCGACAGGGCCGCCAACTTCGCCGCACTCGCCCCGTTGGTCGCGCGGGCAGCAGACGGTGGTGCGCGGCTGGTCGTGCTGTCCGAGATGTTCTCCACCGGGTTCGTGGTGGACAGGGACGACATCGGTGAGGCCACCGGCGGTCCCTCCAGCATGTTCCTCTCGGAGATGGCGGCACGGCACGGCGCGTGGGTTGCAGGAAGCTGCCCCGAGACTGCACCCGACGACCCGCGCCCGTACAACTCCCTCGTGGTCGCAGGTCCCGACGGCACGCAGCACCGTTACGCCAAGATCCACCCCTTCACGTACGGAGGAGAGGACAGGCACTTCCGTGCGGGCGACAGGCACGTCACCATGGACATCGAGGGCGTCCGGGTGTCGCTCTTCGTCTGCTACGACCTGCGCTTCGCAGACGAGTTCTGGGCCCTCGCCGGCGGCACCGATCTCTACGTGGTGCCGGCCAACTGGCCCGCGAGCCGGCGTGAGCACTGGATGACCCTGCTGCGGGCACGCGCCATCGAGAACCAGGCCTACGTGGTCGGGGCCAACAGGGTCGGTGACGGTGGGGGGCTGTCTTACTCGGGCGACTCCCGCATCATCGACCCGCTCGGCAACGAGACCGTCGCAGAACCGGGGGCGTCAGTGACGTTCGCCGATGTCGATCCCGCGGTGGTGGCCGACGTGCGCGGCCGTTTCCCGTTCCTGCAGGACCGCCGCGGCTGAGCCCCATCCTCCGTTCGGGGTGCCTCAGCGCGGGTCGATCGGGGTGATGATGCCGAGCGCGTCCTCGACCTGCTGGGCAACGGAGAGGACGCGCAGGTCGGTGTACCTGTCACCGATCACCTGCACGCCGACCGGCAGACCGTCGGCCATGCCCCCCGGCACCACCGCACACGGCAGGCCGAGCAGGTTGCCCGGCAGCACCGGGCGCATCAACTCGAGGGTGCCCATGGAACCCTTTTCCCCCGAGATGTCCCAGTCGGCCACGAAGGCCGGCTGGGACCAGGTGGGCGAGAGCAGAACGGGGTGGTCGCGGAACCACAAGCCCCACTTGCGGGCGACACCGTCGCGCTGTGCGTGGACCATGTAGTACTCGAGCGACGACATCTTCGGGAACTTGTCCAGCGCGTTCGCGATGAGTGCCCGGCCTCCCTCGCCCATCACGAGGTCCAGTTGGTCGCGGATGTCGTGCAGTTCCGTGAAGAGCATGGCTGCCCACAGGAGGAAGGACAGCTCATAGTCGGGCGGGACGGCCTCCACCACGTCATGGCCTGCGTCGGCGAGGGCGTCGGCGGCCGCCCGCACTGCAGCCGCGACACTGGGATGCGTGGAGCCGCCCGGGGGCTCGGCAAGCACTGCGACCCGCAGACGCTCGCCCGGGGCGAGATCGGTGAGAACAGCGGGGACGCTCACCGGGTCGCGCGGGTCGTGTCCCGCGACGGTCTCCAGGCCGGCCCGCACGTCGGCGACGGTGCGCGCCATGACGCCCTGGTTCAGCATCACCTGCGACGAGAGCGAACGGTCCGGCGTGGGGAACGCCTGGGTGTCGGGGACAACGCCGCGCGACGGCTTGATTGACACGATGCCGCAGGCATGCGCAGGGTTGCGCAGCGATCCGCCGATGTCGTTGCCGAGACCGAGCGGCGACATGCCCGTGGCGAGGGCCGCCGCCTCCCCTCCGCTGGACCCGCCTGCTGTTCGTTCGGCATTCCATGGGTTCTTGGTGCGGCCGTAGAGGGTGGAATCGGTGTGGATGCGCAGGCCCATGTCAGGCAGGTTGGTGCGGCCGATGGGTATCGCGCCCGCGGCGAGCATCCTCTCCACAGCAGGGGCGGTCTCCGGGGCGATTGCCCCCGCGAAGATCGGCACGCCGCTGGTGGTGGGCTGGCCGGCCACGTCGATGTTCTCCTTGATGGTGAACGGGACGCCGTGGAAAGCCCCGAGCCCGGCACCCTCGCGGACGGCCGTGTCTGCCGCGTCCGCGGCGACGAGCGCACTGTCCGCGAGCACCTTCACGACCGCATTGACATGGCCGTTCACCTCTTGAACGCGGTCGAGATGCGCCTGCACGACCTCACGGCTGCTGAAGCGGCGGCTGCGGATGCCCTCGGCGAGCTGCAGGGCACCGAGGCGCCAGAGTTCGTCACCCATTGCGTCCCCCTCAGGCCATCACGTACGAGACGGGCAGGCGCTTCAGGCCGCCGACGAACGTGGTCTTCATGAGCTTCGGCTCTCCCGCCAGCTCGAACCGCTCCACGCGCCGCACCATCTCGGCGAGCATCGCCTTGATCTCCATGCGCGCGAGCATCGCACCCAGGCAGTAGTGCACGCCGAACCCGAAGGACAGGTGCTTGTTCGGTGACCGGCCGATGTCGAACACATGGGGGTCAGTGAACACGTCCTCGTCCCGGTTGGCGGACGGGTACGACAGCAGCACGCTCTCCCCCTTTCTGATGGTCTGACCGCTCGCCAGCGTGTAGTCCTCGTTCGCGGTGCGCATGAAGTGCTTCACCGGCGTGACCCACCGGATGATCTCGTCTGCGGCCGTGCTGACGAGCGACGGGTCCTTCTTCAGCCTCTCCCACTGGTCGGGGTGCTGGATGAACGCGAGCACACCGCCGGCCATCGCGGACGCCGTGGTGTCGTGTCCTGCGGTGGCGGTGATGACGTAGTAACTGATCGTCTGCATCAGGTTCAGTTCCTCGCCGTTGATGCGGCCGTTCGCCACGGCGGAGGCGAGGTCGTCAGTGGGGTTTGCGCGCCGCTCCTCCGTGATGCGCGTGAAATAGGCGAAGAAGTCCTCGATGACCTTGATGACCGCCTCGGGGTCGTCGTCGCGGCGCAGGTCCTCGTCGGCGGCGCCGAACAGCTCCTGCGTGAGCTTCAGCATGCGCGGGTAGTCGGACTCCGGCAGGCCGAGAATGTGCAGGATCACGTTCAGCGGGTAGTGCATCGCGATGTCCGTGGCGAAGTCGCACTGGCCGCCGAGCGACGCCATCTTGTCCACGTACTGGACCGCCAGCCCGGCAAGACGGTCGTCCAGCCTGGCCATGTTCTTTGGCAGGAACCACTCACTGGTCACACCGCGCAGCTCACGGTGCTCGGGGTCGTCCACGTGGATGAGCGTGCGCAGCATGTGGCCGTTCTCGGCATTGCGCCGGTCGCTCTCGGCAGGCCCGAGGACGGGACGGGGCTCGTTCAGGAAGATGTTGTTGTGGAGCTCGATCTCCAGCACGTCGGCGTGCTTCGTGATGGCCCAGAACGAGTTGACCTCGCCGTCCGGGTGCCGCACCAGGTGCACCGGTGAGTTGCGCCGGAGGAACGCGCAGGCCTCCTCGAACCGCGCGTCGTCCGCGTACGCCTCCGGCGTGTAGAAGATCGATGCGGCCTCGTCGGCTGTCATGGCCATGGCTCCCCCTCTGTCCGCTGACATCCTTGCCCAGGGGATACGGGCAGTGCCAGCCGTGCGGGGCGTATTGTCGGGGGATGAGCCAGACCGCGCGGACCGTGGTGCGCAGGAGGCTGGTGCCGGTGGCGGGCACTGTCATCGGCGTGGCTGGTGTCGCCTTCGTGGTCCGCACCCTCGTGACCCGCCGCGAAGAGGTCGGGGACGCACTCTCCGGCGCCGAGCCCGCGCCGTTGTTGTTCAGCCTCCTCCTCGGCCTCGGGGCAATGTCCTCGATCGGGTGGATCTGGGCACGGATGCTGCGCGACCGCGGGCACGAGGCACCCGGCCGGCAGGCGATGGCCTGGTATTTCATGGGCCAGCTCGGCAAGTACGTGCCGGGGGGCATCTGGCCAATCGTGGGGCGCGCCGAGCTCGCGGTGCGCGGCGGCGTCGAGCGAGGTGCTGCGTACCGGGCCACCGGGTTGTCGCTCGTGACCACCTACGTGGCGGCGGTGGTGGTCGTGGCCGCAGGTTCGTTGCTCTCCTGGGACAAGCCGGTTGTCGGGTCGACCGCGGTGCTCTGCCTGGTCGCGGCCGTGGCCGCACTGGGATCCCCGAGCGTGTCGGGCCGCGTCTCCGGGATCGCCACCCGCCTCTCGGGGCGGGGACTGGTTCTCCCCCGTCGTGCGGACTTCGTGAGGCTGACCGCGCTCCATGTCCCCGCCTGGGTGCTGATGTCGCTCAGCACCTCCGTGACAGCGTCGGCTCTCGGGGCGGACATCAGTGTTACGGAGATGCTCTTCGTGGCGTCCGCCTCCTGGTTGGCCGGCTTCCTCGTGCCCGGCGTGCCGGGCGGCATCGGGGTGCGCGAGTCCGTCTTCACCGCCCTCGCAGGACCGATGGTCGGCACCCCCGTTGCCGTGTCGCTCGCAATGGTCAGCCGGGTGGTCTTCGTGTGCGTGGACCTCGCGGGTGCCGCGGTGTCCACGGCGGTGGCGGGTTCCGCCGGCCGGCGTGACGCCGCCTGACGCGCTGCTCAGCGGAACCGGGAGAGTCGCTCGCGGGGGATCTCCCTGCGCTTGCCGCTGATGCTCTTCACGCGGAGGATGCGCACGAGGAACCACCGGACGTAGCGCATCACGTACCCCCGCAGCTCCAGCGTGGCCTTGCGCAGCTTCATGTACCTGTACCTGCGGGCCGCCATGAGTGCCTGCTTGCGCACGAGTTCGCGGTGGAACCTGGCCACCTGCCGGCGGGGCTTGAGCGTCCCGTGGCCCTCGTTCGGGCCGTGCAGCGCGGGGACATGGCCGCCGAGTCGCCGCAGGTGTTCCGCGTAGGCGTACGCGAACTCACCGAAGACGACCCGGTCCGTCTGGGACTCGCGGATCTCCTCGTCCGTCACCTCGGTGGCGATGCACGACCCCGACGCGACGAGATGCTCCACCACCTGCTCGGCGAGGGCCGTGCGGCACACCACCAGGCTGATGCCCGTCTTCGTGAACACAGTGCTCGGCAGCCATGCATCGCCGACTACGAGGTCAGCGAGGAAGTTGCCGTGGTTCACGCAGGCGTGACATCGGGTCGTGTTGAAGTGGCGGTCGAAGGCCACCTGGTACCCGAAGTCGACGCGGCGGCTCGCCGAAAACTCCCTGCCGTCACCCGTGCGGACCGTGAGCTTGCCGACCGGCCCGCCCCCGCGGTACGAGATGTCAACGATGTCCGCAGGGTCGTAACCGAGGTACTCCCCCATCGCGTTGATGCTGTGGTGCGAGTACTGCCAACCGCAGAGGAGCCCGATCGTGACCGTGATCCGCTCGCGCAGTTCCGGGGCGAACCTGCGGACCCATGCGTACAGCCCCTCCAGCTGGCACGGGATGGCCACCACGGCCAGGCGACCGGGCGTGTCGCGCAGCAGGCGCAACGCGGGTGCCTGCGACAGGTTGTGGTAGATGCTGCCGGGAAGATTGTCGACATCATCCGGGTCAGTGACGAGGCGCGCGGCGAACTCGACCCCCTCCACGTGGTCGAGAGCGATCACCCCGTCGATGTCGCCCGAGGAGAGCAACGACCTGAGCACCTCCTTGATGAGTCCGCCCGAGCTCGCCTTCATGTTGCGGTCGAGATCGGTGCTCTGCGCAAGGTGCACGGAGCGCACGACCCCGTACGGACCCGGCTCGGCCCCGGGGAACAGGTACTCCTGCAGGCCTGCGTAGTCCACCGCGACTGCCGGGCACACATCGGCCGCCGCCTGCGAGCCCGCGCTCTGCGGCTCGAAGATGAGGCTCCGCGGGTTCAGCGCCACCCTCACGGAGCCGTCCGCCATCTCGCACGCACCGCACCCGATGCACATGCCTGACGAGATGACCCCGCTGAGGTCCGTGGTCACGTTCACTGTGCGTCCCGCCCGGTCATGCGGCGGCCCCCGATGCGGCCCGGTGGATCACCGAGAAGTTGCGGGCCGACTTCTCCTGCACGGCCGGCAGTGCCGCGGAGATCATCGCGGAGATCTCGTCCCGGCGACCGGCGCAGTCGACGACCGCGTCAACCACCGAAGAAGGGTCCGCCAATACCGCTGAGTCCATGCCGAACGCGGACAGCCCGAAGTCGTCCAGGACCTCCCGGTACTTGTGGCTCCAGCCCACCACCACCGTGGGCGTGCACGTGGCCAGTCCGGAGATCATCGCGTGGAACCGCGAGGTGACGAGCACCCGCGACCCGGCGACCAGCCTGCGCAGCTCCCCGGCGGTGAGGGACTCATCGATGCCGACGATGCCCGCGTCCCCAGCGAGCGCGGCGAACACCTCGCGGCACACAGGGCCGTCGTTCATCCGGCCCTCTGGCTGTCCGGTGCGGTAGCTGTGCGGCGCGATGACGACCCCGAGTCCTGTTCGCTCCCTGACGCCACGCACGACGGCGGCGACTGCCGCCACGTAGTCGCCGCCTCCGGACTCGAACATGCGGCGCACGACCGAACTCGGCATCACGACGGCATAGCCACCGCGCACCGCGGAGAGCGATGACTCGACCGGTGCAGGCAGGTCGGCCGCCTCGTCGAGAGAAAACGCAAGGTCGGCAACGTCAGTGACGTTGTGCAGGCCCAGCCCGTCGAGGTACTCCCGCGTGCGGGCCCCCCTCGCGCACACGCCCGCGAGACGGGGCAGGACCAGACGCGCGAGGACCCTGTTGAGCGGGTTGCGGAACGGGCCGAGCGCCTGGGCCGCCTTGACCGTGGGCGTGCCGAGCAGCAACGGGAGGCCGGTCATCAACGCGTTGTAGACGGTGATCGGCGCGCCACGGCCGTCGGCAAAGCTGATGCCAGCTACGTCCACGACCACGTCCGCATCGAGGATCGCCCGGCACGCGCGAGCGCGCACCCACCCGAGCGGCAGCAGCAGGAAGCGCGCGGCCCCCGCGAGAACCGCCACGGGGAACTCCACGAGGGCGAGGCGCACCGGCTGAAGTCCGACCATGCGTGCGTCCGCGCCGGGAGGCAGGAGCGGTGCGTCAGCCTCCGGGTAGGTGGTGAGGATGTCGAACGTGCACGGCCCGGACACACCCGGCTGGCGTGCGATGACCGTCTCGAGCATCGCGGCGGCACCCTTGTTTGCCGACAGCGCGGCACCCACGATCGCGACGCGCATGGGTCAGGCGGGCGGGACCGAATTCGGGGACTTCGTGGCCCGCACCACGAGGTCCGCGAGGAGGCCGACCGTGATGACCTGCAGTGCCGCGAAGAAGATGAGAAGGGTGTTGGCCGCCAGACGGAAGTCGCGCTCTGCCCAGTCGAAGCCAAGCTTCACGAGGCCAACGAGGAGCAGACCCAGCCCGACCGGCAGGAACACCTTCAGCGGGTTGTAGGACAGCGTCATCCTGATCACCTGCAGGATGTAGCGGCGGGTGTCGCGCAGCCAGTGGAACTTGCTCCGCCCCGCGCGCGGGAAGTACTGGATCGGGAAGAACCCGATGCTGTAGCCGTTGCCGAGGAACGACATCGTGAGTGTGGTCACGCAAGAGAAGCCCTTGGGCAGTTCGTGCACGTACTGCATGGCCACGTCACGACGGAACGCGCGGAGCCCGGAGTTGAGGTCCTTGATGTCGGTCTCGGAGAGAAAGCTGGCCAGCTTGCGGATGACCCACTTGGCCGGGGTGCGCAGGAGCTTGTGGGTGCCCTCCTCCGTCTGGCGCCAGCCGACCACGTGGTCCACGCCCTCCATGGCGTCGACCAATTCCGGGATGAGGTCGTTCGGGTACGTCATGTCCACGTCCGTCCACACGACGACGCGCCCCCTGGCGGCAGTGGTGCCCGTGCGCCGCGCCCCGCCGGAACCCTGGTTGCGCCGGTGGGTGATGAGCGTGATGCCCTCGATCCCGGACAGTTCAACCTCCGAGCCGTCGTTCGAGCCGTCGTCCACCACGATGAGCTCGTAGGAGTAGCGAGAGGTCTCGAGCGCCGCGCGGATCCGGTCGATCTCTGCCCTCAGGTGACCCTTCTCGTTGTAGATGGGCAGGACGACACTGACGTCGCATTCGTCGGGGGCGTAGGTGGTCATGTCTCGTTCGCCTTTTTCCTCAACAACGGTCGGTCCCGACCCGTTGCCACAGTACTCGTCTGAGGGGTATCTCATCGGCGACGATGCGCCACTCCCCGCCCTGCGGGGGCTTGTTCGGGAAGCCGTACAGGCAGGAGTACGCCGCCGGGATCACCGCCCCGGGGGACGAGATGTCGAACCGCACGAGAGACACCGGGTGCAGCCTGTACCGCAGGTAGTAGTAGGAGCGATCGTTGCGTACGCCCTCGTCGAACCCTATGAGCGTGCCCCCGGCAGCCTTCACGTAATCGATGCTCACGCCTGTCGCCTCGAGGTCATCAGTGCGGGTGAGGATGCTGCGCTGGGCGGACCACGAGGAGCCGGCGGCGAGCAGGACCACCATGAGGACCGGGGCCCACGCCCCGTGACGCCGGTAGGCCCACCACAGGAGCAGGCCGGCGAGCGCGAAGGCCGCACCGAAGGTCACGAGACCGGGGCGCACCAGGTACCGCATGGCGTCGGTGCCGACGATGTTCGGGAAGACGATGTCGTTGCGGGACCACCCGCCCTTGACCCCGTCACCCATGTCGACGAGCACGTAGAGAAGCGCGACGGCGAGCGTGCCAATGGCGCCGGAGAACCATGCCCGCAGGGCGAGGAGACGTGACGACTCGAGTGCCGCGCACCCTGCCACGAGGATGACCGGCACGAGGATCTCCGCGTACCTGCCGTAGATGAGGTGGTCTCCGCGGTTCCCGAACAGGAGCTGCAGCCCGCCCGTGAACACGAGCAGCACCGTGGTGACCACGATGACCAGGCATGAGAGTCGCGCCGGGTCCGTGCGCACGGTCCGCAGGCCCCCGCCCGCACGCACGCGCACGACCATCCACACCACCGCCACGGCCACCAGTCCGCCAGTGGTGGCCACCAGGTACCACGACTGCCCCGTCATGGTGCGCACGAGAGCCGGCCACAGCGACGGGTCGACCAACCGGCGCAGGAGCCTGTTCTCCTGGTCATAGGAGGCCCCGTAGAGGGAGTTCTTCACGAACCTGTTGAGCAGGTAGCTGCACGCGTAGCCGACGGTGGTGGCTGCGCAAGCCCCCACGGCGAGCACACGGCCGGTTTCGCGCCGCAGCCCCCACAGCAGGAACACGCAGCACACCACCGGCAGTACGAGGGTGAACCTCCCGTGCAGCCCGGGCATCAGGCCGACAAAGAAACCGAACGTCAGCATCGGCCCGCCTCTGCGGTGCGTCGCGATGCGCTGGAACCACAGCACGAACACCAGGAAGGCCAGACGGGCTGCCGTCTCCGGCCAAGCGAAGAGACTCGTGACGATCGTGCCGGGCACCACGAACGCGAGTGCGCCCGCCACAGTCGCCGCGTTCTCCCCCATCCCGAACACGCGACGGCCCACGAGCCGCGCGGTGATGCCGACCAGCACGCACAGCAGGAAGTTCACGACCAGCGTCGCCCTGTACCCCCCGGCCAGCGAGCCGGTGATCTCTGTCAGCGGACCGGTCACCAGCCCGAAGCCCGCGGGGTAGAAGCTTCCCGTGGGCATCTGGGCCTCCGTGTGCCCCATGATGACCCGGCCGTTCAGCAGGAAGCCCCATTCGTCAGGGTGCACTGTGGGCCCGTACTGGCGGAGAGCCACGGAGAGCGAGACCAGGCCGGCGACCAGTGCCGCGGTCAGTGCCGCCCTGCGGTGGATCCCGGCGAATTCAGTGCCGCCGGGGGACTTGGCGCCGTCCGCGTGCAGACGCCGGTCCAGCCGTCGCAACGCCTCGAATCGCACGTCTCGACCCTAGTTTCCGGCGCGCACCGTGGGGCGGCCATTGCCCCGTGCGGGAGAATCAAAGCGGGAGAATCAGAGATAGCCGAAACGGCGCGACCCGGCCACAGGGGACGCACCGGCGCCGTCGACGAAGTGGCAGGTGTCGATCTCGATGAGCCCGTTGCCGAGGCTCATCCCGCCGACCACGACAGCGGCCGAGTGCCGCATCACCACGTCATTGAAGAGCTTGCGCACCTCGCGTGCGTTCGCGAACGCGGCGCCTCGAGACCAGCTGCAGACGATGCGCAGCAGGTGGGCGCGTGCCGCGGGCGTGAGCACGTAGTCATGCGAACGGGCGAACATCTCGAAGACCTCCACGAGCTCGTCGTTCGAGAAGTCGGGGAACTTCAGCGTGTGGTCGAAGCGGCTGGCAAGGCCCGGGTTCATGCCCAGGAAGTCCTTCATCTTGTCCGGGTACCCCGCCACGACCACCGCGATTCGGCCACGGTTGTTCTCCATGTGCGCGAGGATCGTCTCGATTGCCTCGCGCCCGTAGTCCAGGTGGTGGCCGACCGCGAGCGAGTACGCCTCGTCAATGAAGAGCACCCCGTCCTCCGCGGACTTCAGGACCTCCGCCGTCTTGAGCGCCGTCTGCCCCACGTATCCGCCGATCAGCCCCTGCCGGCCGGTCTCCACCACATGCCCGCGGCGCAGGAGACCCATCTCCCTGTAGAGACGACCGATGAGGCGCGCCACCGTGGTCTTGCCCGTGCCCGGATTGCCGGTGAAGACGAGATGCGGGGAGGGGCGGAGCGGGATGAGGCCCGCGTTCTCGCGGAGTGTCGCCACACGCTGCACGTCCGTGAGGTCGCGCACCAGCCTCTTCACCGGCTCCAGCCCGATCAACCCGGACAGCTCCTTCAGCACCGCGTCCACGCCTGTCGCCTCGTGCACGGTGGTGGCCGGCGACGGGCCGTCCTCGTCCACCCCGAACGGGTCGTCCGAGTCGTCGCTGTGGTCCTCCTCGGTCCCGGACCGTGTGGCGTCCTCGATCTGCTTGCGCTGGCGCTGCGCGTTCATCTCCGCGACGGCCTCGATCTGGGCCGCCTTTGCCACCCACTGCGGGACGATGAAGTCAAAGGAGGACACCACCTGTTCCAGAACGAACTGGTTCAGCTGGTCCACGGCGAGGGAGTGCGTCGCCGTGACCTTCGCCGTGCCGTCGCGGGAGTCGCGCTGGTAGCGGATCTGCACGTACGGAAGCTGCCCGGGGGTGTCGAGCGCCCACTGGCGCATCGAGGCGGAGTCATCGGCCTCAGTCACGTCGGCGTCGATCCGCAGCACAACGGCGCCGTTGAAGCGCGTGTACAGCGTTGCCCGGCACACCACTGCGTTCTCCATGGTGAAGAACGTGAGTGGGAACGTGAGCGGCAGTTCCTCGCCGTGCTCGTCCACGTCCTGGTCGATGCACGCGATGCGCCCCAGGTGCGTGATCACGGCCTCCTCTGCCTCCATCAGGTCGATCACGTCGTCAGGCCCCCTTTTGCCCCACGTGGGCAGTCCACTCGGTGTCGAGGAAGTCCGAGAACGACCGGGTCCACGTCTGGTAGTGCTCCCACTTCCCGCGGAGCCAGTCGTGGGCCTGGCGGTGGGACGCGCCCTCGTGCGCCATGTACCACGCCTTCAGCACCAGACCGGTGCGGCTGCGCCCGCCGTGGCAGTGCACCACAACGTCGAGACCCTCCGCCAGGAACGCGTCGATCGCCTCGACCGCATCGCGCACCACGAAGAACAGATCGTCATTCTGCGGGTTCTCCTTGTCACGGATGTAGATCTGGCGGCGGTTCACGTGGTTCAGGAAGCGCTCCTCCGTCATGCACAGCGACACGACGGCGTGGCCACGGGGCGCAGTCGCCGCACCGTCCAGGTTTGCCGCGTGAACCCCGGCCTGGTGGACGAGGCGCGGCCCGACCGGGTCCTCCACATCAGACATGACGGACACCCCGTCACCCAGCAGCTGACGCGACACATCGATCAGGTCCTGCATGCGGTACTCGCGCTGGGAGCCGTCAGGCATGCGCAGGGACCCGTGCACGTAGGTGGTCCAGCGGATCGGGATGCGCTGCGCCCCGTACAGTGCGCCGGCGACCGCGCCCGCCACGGCCGCCACAGTGTCCGTGTCGCCGCCGAGGTCAATGACGGCGCGCATCGCGTCCTCGAACGAACCGGTACTACGGACGGCCCAAAGCGCCTGGCCGACGGTGGTCCACACCGACCCGTTGCCCGGGATCGACGGCGACAGCGGGTCGAACGTGTCCGCCACGAAGCCGCGGTACCCGTCGACCACCGCAGGGTCGAACGTGCCCGTGGAGGCGAAGTCGTCGAGGACAGACTGGGCGACCCCGTGGAACTCGCCCGTGACGATGGTGCGGCGGATCACCTCGGCGACGAGTGCTGCACCGACCGCGGCAGCCGGGTCGTGGTGCGTCAGGCGGGCCTGCCCCGCCGCGAGTGTGACCGTGGCATCCCGGCCGATGCGCACACCGGCGACGCCC
Organism: Actinomycetota bacterium; assembly: GCA_046091825.1. Classification (GTDB taxonomy): domain Bacteria; phylum Actinomycetota; class Acidimicrobiia; order Acidimicrobiales; family Ilumatobacteraceae; genus UBA2093. The sequence continues at coordinate 24,865 of JBJTCK010000085.1, forward strand.
ACGGGCGCGATGCGCATGACGCAGCCGTTGCTGGCGCTGCGGCCACCCGTGGCGTGGTGGCCGTGCTCGGCCGCGCCGTGGCGCTCCGGCTGGTCAAGCACGATGCGCGTGACGATCCCGACGTCGACAGCGGACTGTCTCCAGGCGCGGAAGCGCTGCCACAGGTCATCAAGGTCCAGGCCGCCGTGGGCGATCAGCGACTCCGCCAGGGCCATGGCCATCTGGGTGACATCGGTGAACTCGCCGGGAGCCCATCCGAATCCGCCCCCGCCAATCATCTCGCCGGTGCCCGAGACCACCGGTGCCGGGAAGTGCGACGAGTACAGGCCCCCGGCCTCGAACTCGAACGGGGCCCCGAGTGCGTCTCCGATGGCCGCGCCGAGGATGGCGCCGGTGGCACGGAACTTCTGGGGGTAGCTGATGCGGTGGCTGGGAACGGGCTGGAAGGGATCTGTGGTCATTGGGCTCCTTGAGCGATAGGGCCGGCCGGAGCCGGGGGTTTAGGACGATGAGACTATAACGGTGGGGTGTGCGCAACTTGCGCGGGGCCGGACTTATTCCCCGTACTTCCCCGTGCTTCGTCGAACCCGGGCCGGCACTCCCCCGCCAGCGCGAGACGGCCGCCAGCGCGTGACAACCGGCCCGCGACAAGCGGAATGGGAGTCTTTGTCCCAAATCTGACACCCGGTGGTGGCACACTGGTGAGATGCCGAAACATGAACGAACAATCCAGTCGGACTTCTACGTCTATGTCGACACCGTCGTGCTGACCGTGAACCCGGACAGGAACCTGGCAGCAAAGGACCGCCTCGAGGTGTTGGTGATGCGCCGCCCGGTTGCTCCTTCCAAGAGTTGGGCACTCCCCGGAGGGGCCGTGAAGGAGAAGGAACCCCTGGAGGACACGGCCCTGCGGAAAGTGCACGAGGAGACTGGCATAGGCCTGCGCCACAAGGATCTCCACCAGGTGGGCGCCTACGGGGACCCCGACAGGGACAGCCGGTGGAGGGCTTTTTCCATCGCGTACCTCGCCCTCCTGCCCCACCCCGGCGAGATAGCCCCCATCAAGCACTCCGTGGAGGCCAAGTTCGTGCCCTACCGGCAGCTCCAGTCCTCCCGGGTGCTCGAGTTCGACCACCAACGAATCATCAGTGATGCACGGGCCAAGGCCTTCCAGATGCTCGAGGACACCCCGATTGCAGTCAGTTTCTGCCAGCCGAAGTTCACCATGTCCGACCTGCGGATGGTCTACGAGGCATTCCTCCAGGACGAGGTCGACCCGGCGAATTTCCGCCGCAAGGTGGAGCTCACCAAGAACTTCATCCAGCCGCTCGGCATCATCACCCCTGACCAGCCCAGCCCGGGCCGCCCGCCGATGCTCTACAAGGCCGGGCGGGCCAGGGAAATCTCCCCACCGATCCGTTTCCGCTCGGCTCCCCGCAAGGACTGACACACCCTCTTGTTATAGTGATTTTTACTCAAATCCCGACAGTCGGGATTGGGATCACGAAAGGCACACAATGACCAACAACCCATCCACCAACGGCAACCAGCAGGACCGCCCGAACGGCACCCACATCGTGGCGCTGCTCGACAGGTCCGGTTCCATGTCCTCGATCGTCAACGACGTCATCGGGGGGTTCAACACCTTCCTCGCCGACCAGCAGACCAACGGCCCCGACGCCCGCATCAGCATCATCCTGTTCGACTCCCAGGACCCCCAGGAGGTGGTCGTCTGGGGGGCCCCGATCACGGAGGCGGTCGCCCTCGACCGCACGTCCTACGTTCCCCGGGGCGGCACTCCCCTCCTCGACGCCACCGGCCTCGCCATCGGCCGCGTCATGGTGGACCAGGGTGCGCGCGAGGCCACGGGCATGCGCACGGACGACATCGTCTTTGTGACCGTGACCGACGGCGAGGAGAACCAGAGCCACGAGTACACGCTCGAGAAGGTGCGCCAACTGGTCGCCGACCGCACGGCAGAGGGATGGCAGTTCGTCTTCCTCTCGGCCGGGCTTGATGCCTACGCCGACGCCGCCAGGTTCGGGTACGACCAGGGGTCCACATCTGCGTGGCAGGCCACGGGCCGCGGCTCACGCGCGGCCATGATGAGCATGTCCAGGGCAACATCCAACTTCCGCGACAAGAAGCGCCGCGGCATGGACGCCGACTCGAAGGACTTCTTCGAGACCGGCAAGGACGCCGAAGAGCAGAACTGACCCTCCGCCGCTGCCCGTGGGGGCCGGGTCAGCCTTTCTGGCCCGGCTCCTTCGGGAGCCCGAGCACCCGCTCACCCACGATGTTGCGCTGCACCTGGGCTGTGCCGCCCCAGATCGTGGATGACCTGTGCTGGAAGAACATCGATGTCCAGCGGTCCACGGCAAAGGGCTGCCCGGGCTCGTTGGCGGCGAGCATGGCGTCGGCACCGCGCGCGTTCATCATCCGCTCGGAGAACTTCTGCGCGTACTCGGACCAGAACATCTTGTTCACAGAGGCGCCGGGGCCGGGCTCCTTGCGGGCGATGACCTCCGACAGGACCTTCAGGCCGTTGAAGCGCATGATCTCCACGTGGCTGTAGGCCCACGCCAGCTCCTGGCGGATGAGCGGGTCCTGGGCCTTGCCGGAGGCCTGCAGCATCTTCACCGCCGCCCAGAACTGCTTCGTGAACTCCACGTGCTGCGTGGTGGCGTTGCCGCCGCGCTCGTTGCCGAGCGTGGTCATGGTCACTCGCCACCCGTTGTTCATGCCGCCGATGATGTTGTCGACGGGCGCCCGGGACTCCGTGAGGAAGGTCTCGGTGAAGTGCGAGGCACCGTGGGGCTGGCGGATGGGGCGCAGCTCGATGCCGTTCGAGGACTTGTCCTCCTTGAACATCGGCAGGAGCACGTACGAGATGCCGGCATGTTTCGGCGCGTCCTGGTCCGTGCGGCACAGGCAGAACATCATGTTCGCCTCGGTGGCACCGGACGTCCAGACCTTCTGGCCCGTGATGACGACTTCCTCGCCGTCGATGACCCCGCGCGTCTTCAGTGACGCAAGGTCGGAACCGGCGTCCGGCTCCGAGAAGCCCTGGCAGTACCGGTCGGTGCCGTCCACGATCCGGGGCAGGAAGCGGCGCTTCTGCTCCTCCGTGCCCCACACGATGATGGAGGGACCGACCAGCCACTCGCCCATGCCGCGCGTGATGCGCGGGACGTTCGCCCGGGCGAACTCCTCGTTCAGCACCGCGACCTCGACTCCGGTCAGCCCGCGGCCGCCGTACTCCTTCGGCCAGCCGACGCACATGTAGCCGGCCTCGGTGAGCTTCTTCGCCCAGGCACTCAGTGCCGGGTGCTGGCCGCGCTGGGCCTCGTCAGCATTGACGCCCACGAGCTCGGCCGGCTTGTTGGCCTCCAGCCACCCCCGCACCTCGGTGCGGAAGGCCTCTGCGGCGGGTCCGAAATCAAGTTCCAACGGCATGGTGTCCCCCTGTCGCGCCGCTCCGGCGCAGGGACCATTTTCGCAGTCAGGAGAGCGCTGACAAGAACCGGACGATGGCCCTGTTGACCTCGTCAGCATGGGTCATGTTGGCCGCGTGGGGCCCGCCCTCCACGGGGACGAGCGTGGTGGGCCCGGCGATGCCGTCCCGCAGGACCTCTGCCTTCTCCATGGGGATGGCCACGTCGGCCGTGCCGTGCACGATCAGCGCCGGGCAGGAGATCTCCCCCAGGCGGCCCGTGATGTCGTCACGGTGCATCAGGCAGTTGAACGCCCTGGTGAACTGGTCTGGGGCGAGTGCTGCCCACTTGGCGAACCACTCCTGCCAGTCGCCCGGCCCGAGGATGATCCCGGCGATGACGTCCTGGACGGCCACGGCCCCGTGCTCGACCCATGCCGCATGGAGCTGGTTGTAGGGCTCCACTGTCTCGGGAGCCTCGGTGCCCGCCTGGGTGTCCAGCAGGACCAGTGCCTCCACGCGCTCGGGTGCCGTGAGGGCCACGCGCAGCGAGAGGAACCCGCCCTGCGACATGCCGCCCACCACCGCCCTCTGGATGCCCAGGTGGTCCATCAGCGCGAGGACGTCGTTCGCGGAGTCCCAGTAGGAGAAGTCACCGGGCGCATGCGTCCCGCCGAAACCGCGCTCGTCCCAGGTGACCACGCGGTGGGTGGCGCGCAGCGCGGCGACCTGCGCGTCGAACATCGTGTGGTCCATCAGGAAGCCGTGGCTGAGGATGACGGCAGGTCCCTTGCCCCCCGTGTCCTCGTAGTGGATGACTGTCCCGTTCAATTCGGCTGTGAGCATGCGCGAACCCTATCCCTTCCCGAGCGACCGGTAGACCGGCGCGTCGTCGTTGACCGACATCGACCACTGCGGGTCGCGCTTCTCGAAGAACGCACGCACGCCCTCCACCGAATCGGGCGACGCGGCGAGCTTGTTGATGATGCGGCCCTCGGACGCGATCATCTCGTCGACACCGGTGTTCAGGCCCTCCCACATCATCCGCTTGGCAAGGGCCACCGACACCGGGGCCGTGTTGCGGGCGATGTCGCGGGCGATCTCCATCGCTGCCGGCAGCACCTGGTCCGCCGGCACTGCACGGGAGACGAGCCCGAACTCTGCCGCCTCCGCACCGGTGAGCATCCGTCCGGTCAGCAGCAGCTCGGCGGCACGGGAGAAACCGATGATGCGCGGCAGGATCACGTGCGAGCCGAGCTCCGGGAGGATGCCGCGGCGGACCATCGCGTACTGGATCTTCGCCGTCTCGCTCGCGATGCGGATGTCCGCGAGCATCGGGTAGGTGATGCCGACGCCAACCGCGTGCCCGTTGATCGCGGCAATCACGGGCTTCGACGTGTGGTGCGGCCAGCGCCGCGGGCCGTCGTAGGCGCTCGCCCCGCCGCCGCGGAACCCCTCCTCGCCGCCGGACAGGTCGGCACCCGCGCAGAATGCCCTGCCCGCACCGGTGATCACGATCGCGCGGACCGCATCGTCCGTGTCGGCGGCACCGAGCGCGATGGTCAGCTCGTCGCTGAGCTGCGGGGTCCAGGCATTCATGGCCTCGGGCCTGTTCAGCGTCACCGTGGCAACACCGTCTTCCACCCCGTACAGCACCGTCTGCAGCTCCATGGTTCCCCCCATCGCTCGCGCCGAACGGTAGCCCAGCAGGCAGCCCGGCCCCGATGCGGGGGTGATACCTTGCGCCCATGGGAGAGGGCATCACGGACATCCCGCGTTTCAGGCGCGGCGCCACGGTCGAGGAGGTGTCGGAGGCACTGCGCACCGCGGGTTGCGCGGTCGTCGAGAGGCTCATGCCGGAGGAATCAGTCGACCGCGTCATGGAGGACATGGCCCCGTGGATCGAGGCCACGCCGAACGGTGCCGACCCCTTCTCCGGCCTGCTCACCAGGCGCACGGGGGCCCTGGTTGCGCGGTCACGGGCCTCGTGGGACTTCGTGGCCCACCCGCTGGTGCTCGGCGTGTGCGAGAAGGTCCTGTGGCCGAAGAAGTCCTCGTTCCAACTGCACCTCACGCAACTCATCTCGATCGGGCCGGAGTCACCCGGCCAGCCGCTTCACCGCGACCAGTGGTGCTTCGACTCGTTCCCCTTCCCCGACGACATCGACGTGGAGGTGTCGACAATCTGGGCGATGCACGACTTCACCGCCGAGAACGGCGCGACGCGCGTCATCCCCGGCAGTCACACGGAGAGCAACGAGTCCCTCGCCCACGAGCACCGGGTGCAGCAGGCCGTCATGCCGAAGGGCTCCGTCGTCCTCTACACAGGTCGCACGATCCCCGGCGGCGGCGAGAACCGCAGCGACGCCGTGCGCACCGGGCTGAACATCGACTACGTGCTCGGCTGGCTGCGCCAGGAGGAGAACCAGTACCTCTCCGTGCCGCCGGACGTGGCCCGCACCCTCCCGGTCGAGCTGCAGCGCATCGTCGGCTATGCCATGGGTTCGTACGCCCTCGGGTACGTGGACGACGTGCGCAGCCCGGCCGATTACCTGGCCGGCTCGGCTGGTGCTTCCTCGTTCGGTGCGGGCGACGTCGAGTTCAACCGCGGCGCACTGCGCTGAGCGGTCAGCGCGAGCCGAGCACCTTCTCGACGGCCGAGAGGTCGTACGGGTTGCCCGTCATCACGATGACGTGGTCTGCGCCGGCATCCTCGTAGGCGTTGATGTCCGCGAGGTCGGCCGGCGAAAGTGCCACCGTCCGCTCGATCGCGCGCGGGTCGCGGCCGATCTCGGCGCACCACCTGTCGAGCACCTCCATCTTCCCGCGGAAATGGTCGACGGGCCCGAACGTGTTGTGCATGTCGGCGTGCTGCGCCGTGAGCTTCAGCGTGACTTTCTCCCCGCTGCCGCCGATCATCAGCGGGATGGGGCCGTTCACCGGCCCGGGGTTCAGCTTCGCCAGCCGCTCCTTGATGACGGGGATGCCCTCCCCCAGCAGCCTCAGGCGGCCGGGTGCCGTGCCGAACTCGTACCCGTACTCGTTGTAGTCCCGCTCGAACCAGCCCGAGCCGATGCCGAGCACGAAGCGACCGTTGGAGATGTGGTCGATGGTCCGTGACATGTCGGCGAGCAGGTGGGCGTTGCGGTACGAGTAGCAGGTGACGAGCGCACCGATACGCGCATGGCAGGTGTCCGCTGCCATCGCAGCCAGCAGCGTGTACGCCTCGAAGTGGGCCGCGTCGGGGTCGCCGTAGAGCGGGTCGAAGTGATCCCACACCCAGATGGAGTCGACGCCCCTCGCGTCGGCGGCACGCCAGGCCGCCCGGATGTCGTTGAGTGATGTCGCCTGGGGGTGGAGCTGCACGCCGATCTTCATGCGGGCGAGCCTACGACCATTCCTTCCGCATCGCCGGGACGATGCGCTCCACGTACTCGGCGAGGACATCCCTGTCCCACGGCGGCCTGATCGCGATGTTCACGAGCTGGGCACCCGCATCAACGAACGCGGCGACCTGCTCCGTCACGTCCTCTGGTCTCCCGAGCAGGGACCCAGCGATGATGCGGTCCGCCCCGGCACCCCACTGCCCGCGCAGCCTCTCCTTCACCACGGACACGTCCTCGGTGCTGAGGCCGTACGACAGGTTGATGGAGCGCTCCACGGCGGACGGATCGCGCCCGGCCTGCGCGCACCAGTCGTCGAGGATGTTGTTCAGTTCGCGGTACTCCGTCGGCGGGACGTACGCGGCATTCCACCCGTCGGCGTACCGGCCCGCCATCCGCAGGGTCTTCTCGCGGCCCACGCCGCCGATCCAGATGGGCATCGGACCCATCGGCCCTGGCACCATGGCGGCATCGGACAGCTCGACCCCGGGGGACGACTGGGTGACGCGCTCCCCTGCCCGCCACTTCGTGAGGGCCTGGAGCTGCGACTCCATCACTTTGAAGCGCCCGCCCTGCGACGGCCAGTCCAGGCCGAAGGCCCTTGCCTCCTGGTCGTGCCAGCCGCTGCCGAGCCCCATCTCGAATCGCCCGCCCGAGATGTGGTCGACGGAGATGACGCCTTTGGCCAGCACGCCGATGTTGCGGTACTGGGAGCAGAAGACCAGGCAGCCGATGCGTGCGCGTTCGGTGTCGGCGGCGAGGGCGCCGAGCATGGAGAACGCCTCGAAATGCGGCTGGGTGCCGCCTGCGGGGGGAGCCTCGTAGATGTGGTCCCACAACGAGATCCAGTCCATGCCGGCGGAGTCGAACCACTTCCAGAGTTCCCGCAGGCCCGCCACGGAGGCGTTCTGCGGGCCGAGATGAATGCCGAACTGGACTGCCATGCGGCCAAACTAGGCCAAGCCCCGCAGACGCACGAAAGGCGCCCCTCAGGACGCCTTTCGGATGGAGCGGACGACGAGATTCGAACTCGCGACCCTCACCTTGGCAAGGTGATGCTCTACCAACTGAGCCACGTCCGCGTATGTGCCTCCATCCTAGCGAGGCATCTGGCCGCCGCAACGGGTCACAATTCGACCGCTTTTGCGGCAGGAACGGCGGAAACAGACTGCTCCCGCACGAGTGCCACGAGCGACACGATGACGACCACGGAGCCGACCATCTGGACCGGGGTGAGGGACTGCCCGAAGATGACCCATGCGAGGGAGGTGGACAGCACCGGGCTGAGGAGACCGAGGATCGACGCGAGAGACACACCGACGTGGCTCTGCGACCAGGTCATGAGGCCGTGGCCGACGACACCTGGCCCGAGCGCCATCCCGAGCGCGAGCAACCAGTCACGCGCGGTGATGCGCCCCAGGTCGTTGCTGGCGAGCAGGCCGAACGGGATGACGACCACCGAGGCCCACACGAAGATCGCGGCGAGGAACGACCACGAGTTCACGCCATCGAGGCGCTGCTGCTTGGCGAGCAGGAAGTAGCCCGTCCAGATGACCACGTTCGACACCGCCATGAGGTCACCGCTCACGTGCGCGCCGCTCGTCGAAGCGGCCGCGAGCACCACGACGAGCACCCCGGCCATCGAGGACGCCCCGCAGACCAGTTGCCTCGCACGCAGCCGCTCCCCGAACAGCCGTCCGGCAACGAAGAGGACGAGGACGGGCTGGAGATTGCTCATGAGCGTGGCGTTCGCGATCGACGTCATCTTGATCGAGGCGAACCCCGTGATGAACGAGAGCGCGAACAACAGGCCGGGCAGGGCGGTGCGCCGCATCAAGTCCCTCGACAGGCCGTCGCCGAACCGGTACGCCATCAGCACCATGATGGGAACGCCGAGAACCATCCGGGTGAAGACGATGGACGGGGTCCCGACCGACATCGACTTGTTGAGGATGGGCCCGATTCCCCAGGCCATCACTGCCGTCACCGCCGCGATGACGTGGATGTCGTCCCTGCCCGTCACCCGGCCGCGGAGTGCGGCGCCGCGGCCAGTCACTTCGGCGGGTTGAGATCGATGCGGAGGGTGAGGACGCCGTCCTCCAGCGTCGCGACGGCGTCACCGATGATGGCGAAATCGCGGAAGTCGGTCTCGGCATTCGCGATGAAGAGCTGGCGCTCCTCCCCCGCGACCGGAGGCAGCGGACGCTTGCGCACCGCGGTGGCCCTTTCCCGGAAACGGGCGATCATCTCGTTCGGGTCGAAAGCTGCCATGTCTGTCTCCTCACTTGCTGTCGTTGCGCTGCTGGCTGAGCAACGGGTCAATCACCGGCGGGACGTAGGGTCTCCCGGCGTCCGCATCGTCCGGGCCGGAAGCGGCCCCGGCCTCGACCACGTCGACGGCGTCGTCGCGGTGGTCGAACCTGTCGCGGAACGGGCGCCGCTGCTGGGCAGGCTCGTGGTCGAGCACTGCGGGGGCCTCCACGTGGTCGATCGCCTCCGCACCGTCCGGGCGCACGGCGTTGAGGATGCCGACCCGGCCCTCCTCGTCGGCCCGCGCGAACCTGCGGTCCCCCATCACCTCGAGAGGGGCGAGAACCTCCGGGTCCTCCCCCGCTGACCGCCAGAACCGCAGGGTGACAACGAAGAGCACGATGCCGGTGACGATCATGGCGAGCGAGAGGGCGTTCACAAGCATGTCGGAGGCAACCAGCGCGATCGGGGTCATCGTGCCTATTCTCTCACGCGGGCGTTCCCGGGGACCGACAAGGGGTGGCATGGCGAACTTCATCACCTCGGTGCTCTTCGTCGCGGCACTCTCGGCCCTGGTGTGGTGGGGCCGGCGCCACGAGCCCCACTGGGTCGAGCGCGACGGGTCACGGTTCATCGCACGGGCCCGCCTGCTGGACTCGCGCGGCGGACGGCCGGGCAGGTGGGCACCGGTCCGGGGCGGCGTGGGTCGGGACTCGCTGGTCCTCCAGCCGGGCTTCACTGGTTCGCGCGCCGTGGCGGGCGTCTACACGGTGGAGGCGAAGGTCACCGACAACCACCACGGCCACGCCGTCTACTCGTTGCGCGGCGCGAGGATGGTCGCGATGCGCATCCCGGCGGGCAGCCCTCTCGTGGAGCGGCTCGACGCGATGGTCCCCCGCTGAACCCGGACGGGTTCAGTCCAGCCTGGAGAGGAACGCGGCCAGTTCGCCGCCGACCTGCTGGGTGGCGATGAGGAAGCCGTCGTGGCCCTCGTCGCTGTCGATCTCCACGTACCTGTTCCGCGGGTCGCCGTTCGTGATGTGGGCGTGGATCGTCTCCTGCTGGTAGGCGGGATAGAGGATGTCGCTGCTGATGCCGATGGTCAGCGACGGCGCGGTGACGCGCGACATGGCGCGCGCCACGCCGCCGCGCCCGCGGCCGACATCGTGGAGGTCCATCGCCTTGCCGATGTAGAGGTAACTGTTCGCGTCGAACCTGCGCACGAGGCGGTCCCCGTGGTGGTCGAGGTAGCCCTCCACCTCGAACTTCGAGAGCAGGTCGAGGCCGTCGTCGTGGAAGTTCTTGTTCGCGAGCCGGCGCCCGAACCTCTCGCTGAACTTGTTGTCGGTGCGGAAGGTCACCTGGGCGATCATGCGCGCCACGGAGAGCCCGTGCCACGGTCCCTCGTCGTCCGCGGCACCGTAGTAGTCACCATCGTTCCACTTCGGGTCCATGAGCAGGGCACGACGGCCGATGGAGCCCCACGCGATCTGCTGGGCGCTCGCCTCGGCGCACGTCGCAATCGGCACGACCGCACCGACCCGCTGGGGGAACATGATTGCCCACTCGAGCACCTGCATACCGCCCATGGAGCCGCCGACCACCGCGTGCCAGCGGGAGATGCCGAGCGAGTCGGCGAGCAGCGCCTGCGCGCGCACCATGTCGCGGATCGTGACCACCGGAAAACGCAGCGCGTACGGCTTTCCGTCCGACGGGTCGGGGGACGCCGGTCCCGTCGTGCCCTGGCACCCGCCGAGCACGTTCGCACACACCACGAAGTACCTGTCCGTGTCGATCGGCTTGCCCGGGCCGATGATCCCCTCCCACCAGCCGGGGGTGGGGTGGCCCGGCCCGGCGGGGCCTGCTGCGTGGCTGTCGCCGGTCCATGCATGGCACACGAGCACCGCGTTCGCGGCCGCGGCGTCGAGCGTGCCCCACGTCTCGTAGGCCGTGGTGACATCGGTCAGCTGACCCCCGCCCTCGAGGGTGAACGGCCGCGTCGTGGCGAAGTGGTGGAACCGGCGGTTCCCCGCCGGTTGGTCGGGTGTCCATGCACCGGAGGCAGGGATGGGTGCGTTGCCGTGCTGGGTCTGTGACGTCACCGTGTCTCCTTCCGTGCGGGCGCGTGGCCGTGTGGTCGTTGCACCGGGAGAGCACGCCCCTGTTGCCCCGCTGGCTGCGGGACCACATCCCCCGCTCTCGCGGGAAGGCACCGTGCGGCGTGAACCCCGGTTGCCGGACCTGTCGGTCTCTCTTAATGCTGAGGAAAGACTAGCGGTCGTTCGACTCGTTGGCGAGGTGTTTGGGCAGGCCCACCAGGTCGGTGAACTCGTCGAAGCCGGCGAGCTCCCCCAGATGGTCCCTCATCGTCCCGAGCGACCGCAGACGGGAGTACGCGTCCCCCAGGGCCTTCGTCATGGCGAGCAGGCCGGACAGGGGCGACACGATGAGCGAAAATCCGAGCTCCCCCAGCTCCGCGGGCGTGAGGAGGGGCGTCTTGCCCTTCTCGACCATGTTGGCCACCAGGTTGACGCCCGGCAGTGCGGCCGCGATCGCCTCCATCTCGGCCACGGACTGCGGCGCCTCCACGAAGACGGCATCGACGCCCAGGTCTGCCGCCATCTTGCCGCGGGTGATCGCCTCGTCCAGCGACACGACGGCGCGTGCGTCGGTGCGGGCAGTGAGGTGGATGTCACCTCTGGTGCGCAGGGCGGTGCGCAGCTTCGTGAGCCACTCCTCGCGCCCGACCACGCGCTTGCCCTCCATGTGACCGCACCTCTTCGGCCACTCCTGGTCCTCCAGGAACATCCCCGCCGCGCCTGCCTGCTCCCACAGTTCCACTGTGCGCGCGACGGACGACGTGCCGCCGTAACCGGTGTCAGCGTCCACGACCACCTCCAGGCCGGGAACCGTGCGGCACACGCGGCGAGCGGCGTCTGCCATCTCGGCCTGGCCGATGATGCCGATGTCCGGTTCCCCGAGCAGCGTGCCGCTCAACGCGAAACCGGACAGGAACACGGTCGTGAAGCCGGCCCGCTCCGCGAGTAGTGCGGACAGCGGGTCCCACACCCCGGGCATCAGCACCGGAGCGGAGGACGTGATGCGGCCGCGGAGGGACGCAGCGTTGCTCACTTCACCCCGAGGGTGTCCATGGAGTGCTGCTTCAGGCGCTTGTAGTCCACCTTGCCGTTCGGTGCGCGCCCGATGGTGTCCACGATGACGAGGTTGCGCGGTGCCTTGTAGGCCGCGAGGCGCGACTTCACATGGGCCGAGAGCTCCTCGAGCGTGGGCGAGGAGCCGGGCTCCGGTTCCACCACCGCGCAGATCGTCTCGCCGAACCGGGCGTCAGGGATCCCCACGGCAACCGCGTCGCGCACACCGGCGTGCGTCTTCAGGCACTCCTCGACCTCCTCGGGGAAGACCTTCTCACCGCCGGTGTTGATGCAGACGGAGCCGCGGCCAAGCAGCGTCAGCGTGCCGTCCTCGTTCACCTCTGCCCAGTCGCCGGGCACCGTCCAGCGGCGGCCCTCGAAGATGCGGAACGTCTCGGCCGTCTTCTTCTCGTCCTTGTAGTAGCCGAGCGGTATCGCCCCGCCCACCGCGACGAGACCTCGCTCGCCGCTCCCGGGCTGGACGCGCGTGCCGTCCTCCTTGAAGACCACGCAGTTCGGTCCCAGCTGGAACTTCGCGGTCGTGGGGGCGGCGCCCTTCACTGCGACCGACGCACCCATGCCGACGGCCTCGGACGAGCCGAAGCTGTCAGTGATCGCCATCTGGGGTATGTGCTCGAGCAGGCCGTTCTTGTTCTCCTGGCTCCACATCACGCCCGAGGAGCCCATCTGGCCGACGCTCGAAAGGTCCCAGCGGCCGGGGTTCGCGTCGAGCGCCTCGAGGATCGGCCCCGCGAAGGCCTGGCCGACGATCACGATCGTGTTCACCTTCTCCCGCTCCACGATGTCGAGCAGTTCTGCCGCACTGAACGACCGGTTCGGGTTGGTCACGATGCAGCCGGCGGTCGCCAGTGCGATGAACGAGGAGAACAGGCCCGTGCCGTGCATGAGCGGGCAGGCCACGTAGGCACGCAAGCATGGCCACTCCGGGGTCACACGGTCCACGAGGGACTGCACCGACTCGCCGGGGGCGACCCCGTACAGCGCATTCGCGCCGAACCCGAGCACGGCGAACAGGTCCTCCTGGCGCCACATCACGCCCTTCGGCATGCCGGTGGTGCCGCCGGTGTAGAGGAAGAGCATGTCGTCACCCGAGAGCTCGGCCACCGGCACCACAGGGGCCTTCTTCGCGGCCACGACCGCGTTGTAGTCGAGTGCCCACGGGGGCACCATGGAGTTCTCCGCGTCAGGGACCATGTACCAACGCTTCACCAGCGGCAGCCGGCCGCGCACCTGGTCGATCAGGCCGGCGAACGCACCGTGGAAGATCACGGCCTCGGCATCGGCGTTGTCGAAGAGGTAGAAGACCTCCTCGGGGCCGTAGCGGTAGTTCACGTTGAACGGCACGTACCCGCCCAGCCAGGACGCGAGCGTGCCCTCCAGGTACTCAGGGCAGTTGTACATGTAGTGGGCGACCTTCGCCTGGTGCCCGAGACCCGCCTCGACCATGTCGGAAGCCAGCGCGTTCGAACGGTCGTGGAACTCGCCCCAGGTGTACTTCTTGTCGCCGAACACCTGGGCGGTGCGGCCCGGGTCCTTCTCGGCGATGCCGCGCAGAAGGTGTGCGTAGTTCCAGACGGTCATCGTGTCCCCCCGTGTGTGGTCCCGTCCCCCGACGGATGACGAAACGCTAGCAACCGAGGGTGCGCGCAGTCACCAGCGGGGTTGCCGTTGAGGTGTGCCGGCGGTACCGTTCGGGACGTTCCAGCGGGCGGAGTTGGGGCACATGACGGGGTCTCCGTCGCGCTGTTCACAGCTGCGACAGGGCCCCGTTCTCCATTCCCTGGAGCGAGTGACGGGCGGCCATCGCCACGAACATCTCGTCGCCCCGCTCGGTGCGCCCCACAATCTGCGACGCGACCACGGCCATGACGGCACCGCTGATCGCCTCGCGGCGGTAGTGCCGCTCCACCCACTGCCGGTCCACCTTGTGCCCGTAGCGCTCGATGCCCGCCACATACCTGTCGACGAGTTCCCACTCGTGGGTGCGCCGCTCCGCCGGCAGCAGCCCCGCGCCGATGAAGTACGCGAGGTCGGCGATGCCGTTGCCGTGCCCGGGCGTCTGCCAGTCGACGACGGCGCACGAGAGCGCCCCCGACGAACGGTCGAACAGGATGTTGTCCAGCCGGTAGTCGCCGTGGGTCACGCAGAACGCCGGGCCCTTGACCTCCACGTACTCCACAATTCCCTGTGCCATCTCGGTGAGGAACCCCATCCCCGACCCGCCGGTCTCTTCCTGCACGCGCTCACCGAGCGTGTCCGCGAAACCGGGGAGGAACATGGACACGAGCCCAGCCAGCCGCTCGCCGTCCTCGCGCGAGGCCCTGCGCTCCATCCAGTCCACCGCGAACAGCGTGTCGTCGTTCCACCGCGGTCCGTGGAGCCTGGCGAGCTCGTCGATAGCGATAGCGGCCTCGGCCGGCGTGCACCCGAGGATCTGGTCGCCCTGCTCCGCCGGCGCCATGTCCTCCATCACGAGCACGAAGTAACCGGTCACCTCGTTCCAGTCGGCGAAGTGGCAGTGCGGCACGCGGATGTCGACGGTGGGCTGGATCTCCCTGTAGAACTTCACCTCGCGCTCGTAGTTGCGCAGCGCCATGCCGGTCGCGCGGCTCGTCTCGTCAGGCGAGGCCAGTTTCACGACGACCGACGAGGGCACACGCGGGTCCGCGCTGAGGGCGGCGAACCGCAGGTTCATGCCCACCTGGCCGGAGCCGATCCGCACGGGCTCACCGACCGTCACCTCGGTGCCGAAGACCTCGCTGAAGAATGCGGAGTCGATGCTCTCAGCCGTGTAGTACCTATTCCTCACGCCCGTGACGGTAGCCGCACGACCGCCCGGGAGTAGCGTTGCTGCGTGCTGAGAGGCCTGCTACGACCGCGATGGATGCTCCTGCACGTGGGCACCGCCGTGCTCATTGCCCTCATGGTCAACTTCGCGATGTGGCAGGCCCGTCGGCTCGACGAGCGCCGCGCCTTCAACGCGACCGTCTCTGTTCGCTCACAGGAACCGGTGGTGCCCCTCGCGGGCCTGGCCGGACCGGCCGGCGGGTCACCCTCGTCCGCGGAGTGGCGACGCGTGTCGGTCCGGGGCACGTACGACGCGGCGGGCACCGTCACCATCGTGAACCGCAGCAGCAACGGCGCAGCCGGCTACGACCAGCTGGTCCCCCTGCGCACGGACGGGCTGGGGATCGTCCTGGTGAACCGCGGGTTCGTCCCGCTGGCGACGCAGCCCGACAGCCCGGTTCCGTCCGCGCCCGTCACAGCGGTCGGGTACCTCAGGGTCTCCCAGACGCGCGGCACGCTCGGCGCGGTGGACTCCACGGACCCGGCGACTGTCGAGTTCCAGCGCATCGACGTCCCGCTCATCTCGCGCAAGTACGACGGCACTGTCTTCCCGCTGTACCTCCAGCTGATCGCAGAGACACCCCCGACCGCGGCCGACTGGCCCGCACCAGTCGCGTTCCCGGAACTGTCCGAGGGTTCACACCGGTCCTACGTGTTCCAGTGGTCGTTCTTCAGCCTCGTGGCATGCGCCGGGTGGGTCGTCGTGGTGCGGCGCAAGTGGCGCGCCGGTGCACCGGTCAGCGGTTCTCCAGGGCGAACATCCGCCTGAACTGCTCGACCACATCGGGACTGCGGTGGCCCGGGTCGAGAGACCTGTACACGGTGTCCACGTTGACCGCGATGCGGCCGGTCTCTCCCCATGCGCCGAACCCGTTCAGTGCGATGTCGCGCGCGGCATCCCATGCATCCATCCCGCCCTCGAAACGCTGCGTCGCCTCGTCACGAACGTACGCGAGGTAATCGCGCACCTCGGTGACGCCGGCCTTGTCGGTGACCGGCCCGTGCCCCGGCACGATCGTGTCGACGTCCGCCGAGGTGATGAGGTCGCACGCGGCAATCCAGTTGTCGAGCGGGCCGGCCCAGATGATCGGCGTGCCGCCGATGAAGAGGATGTCGCCGGTGTACACCGTGCGGGCGTCCGGCACGAACACGATGGTGTCACCTGCAGTGTGGGCCGGGCCGACCTCCACGAGATCGACACGGCGCCCGCCGACGTCGAACGAGTGCCGCCCGGTGAACGTGGTGGTGGGGAGGACGGGCTCGATGCCGCCGAACTCGAACTCGCCGAAGAAGTGCCTGAACAGGTCGCCGATGTCGCCGGGTGCCTCGTTCAACGCGGCCAGCATGGACGGCGGGACTTCCTTCATCTCATGCGCGGTGGCGGCCGAGGCGATGATGTCCGCGTCGCGCACCAGCCAGTTGCCGTAGCAGTGGTCGCCGTTCGCGTGGGTGTTGACGACCGAGGTGATCGGCGCGCCGGACGTGTGCACGGCCATCGCGTCGAGCATCCGCTGGGTGATCTTGAGGTCGAAGAGGGTGTCGACGAGGAGGGACACCCCGTCGCCCACCACGAGTCCGGCGTTCGACCATCCCCATCCGCCTTCGGGCTGGAGCCATGCGTGCGTCCCGGGGGCCACCTCGTGCAGTCCGAGCGTGTACTTCATGCGGTTCTCCCCTGTTCGCCGGGTCTCCCTGCTCCGAGTGCGATAGCGGATGCAACCTCGACCGCGCGGCGAGCCACGTGGGCATTGACCATGTCGTGAGGGAGGACGGCCAGACCGGAAGAGTCAGCGACGTGGAGGCCGGCGATTCCCTTGACGGCATGGCTCCCCCGACGGGGCATCCATCCTCGAGGGTCCGAGATACGACCCGACGCCACCGATTCAGCCCGGTTGATCTCGCGCCAGCGTGCCGCGATCCGGCGTTGCGCGAGCATGTGCTGGGCCCGGGAGGCGGTCAGCCCCGCAGGCAGGTCGGACCCGTCGGTCGGCGGGGACGTGAGGAGGTCATTGCCGAGCAACGAGGCGCACGTCCCTGCGGCATGCGAGAGGGGCACCAGATGCGAGCGGATCCACTCGAGCAACAGATCATCGGGAAGCCCTGCGATCTCCGTGACGCGGGTGCCCGCAGTGTCCACGGTGACGTGGGTGGCAACTGCGGCAATCTCAGGTCTCAGCGAGACCCTGATCATGTCGCGCACTATCGCGACCATGGCGGCCGCATCGTACGGGTGACTCAACATCCGCGGGCGCAACAGGGGTGCACCGTCCAGTTCGAGCCTCCCCCTCGACACCGGATCGAGAAGAACCCCGGACAGGAGTCCCAAACCCGGCTCGTCTCTCGATGCCCGCTCGTAGCCCGTGATGAGTCCGCGAGGC
>JBJTCK010000086.1:0-3249 GCA_046091825.1 Actinomycetota bacterium
GGCGTGGGACGGGCAGGCCCGCGCCATGTTCGCCGTGGCCGACCAGCCCAAGCCCACCAGTGCCGCCGCGATTGCCGACCTGAAGGTGATGGGGCTGGCCCCCGTGCTGCTCACCGGCGACAACGCCGGCACCGCACGTGCAATCGCCGTGCAGGTGGGCATCGACACCGACGAGCACCATCTTTATGCGGGGGTCATGCCCGAGGACAAGGTGGCCGTGGTGCGCGACCTGCAGGAGCGCGGATATGCCGTTGCGATGGTGGGCGACGGCGTGAACGACGCGGTGGCACTCGCCCAGGCCGATGTGGGCATCGCCATGGGCGGCGGCACGGACGTGGCCATGCAGGCAAGCGACCTCACCATCGTGAGCGGTGACCTGCGCCTGGTGGTGGACGCCATACGGCTGTCCCGTGCCACCCTGCGCACGATCAAGGCCAACGTGTTCTGGGCGTTCGCGTACAACGTGGCGGTGATCCCTCTCGCCGCCGCCGGGATGATGAACCCGATGTGGGCGGGTCTCGCCATGGCCTCGTCGTCGGTCTTCGTGGTCACGAACTCGCTCCGCCTGCGCCGCGTGCGACTCTCGCTCTAGTCGTCCGCGAGGGCGCGGCGCTCTAGTCGTCCGCGAGGGCGCGGCGCACCTCATCGATCGCGATGCGGCGGCGGTTGCGAATGGTGCGTGCCGACCAGTTCGACTGCAGGGCGATCGCACCCGAGTTCAGCCCCCGGGCGAACAGACGGAGCAGCTCGATGTGCTCGCTCGCCACTCCGCGCGACTCTGCCTCGTCGAGAACGAGCGCGATCTCCAGGTCCACGGGCACGGAGGACTCCCCGCGCGGCGTGCCGGCACCGTCCAGATCAGTGGGGATCTCCAGCACCCGGCGCAGGCGCGCCGGACGCACGAAGGCTGCGTACTCGGCGTCGCGGGCCAGGTTCGCGGCCACCTTGGCCGGGCGCCGCATGTGCGGGTACGTCTTGATGACCATCCATGACACCGCGAGGACGTCGTCGAGTGCCGCCGGTGTCCCGCCGGGAGTGATGCGCCCGCGCCTCTTCGCGATGGCGAACAACGGCGGCAGGATCCGCTGCAGCACGATGCGAGCGGCAAGGTCGTCCGTCTCCGCGAGCACCGAGAGGTGCCACAGGATGTGGTCGCCGTCAGAGTCATCCGTTGCCTGGCCGAATCCGGCCGCCACGAGCAGGTCGTCCAGTGACTCGACCGGCCAGCCGACAAGGCCCCAACTGTTCGCGGTGCGCAGGGCCGAGCGCCGCCTGTTCATCGAGTCCCATTCGTCCACGAGGGCCCGGCCCGGCCCGGTCTCCACGAGTGTCCTCACGAGGGCGTCCGTGCGGACCCGCCGCCGGCGGGGGAGGTGATGGGAGGGGTGTCCGCACCCGGCAGCTGCCGTGTGGGGGTCATCGAGTTGTGCTGTGAGTGTCATGGCGGCACGGTGCGGGACCGGTCCCACCCACCGTCCCGCCCGGGGTCTCACCCGGTGTCTCACTCAGTGGTCAATTGCCCGAAACACCCGTTGGCAGGGGGTCACCGCCGGGTGGGCAATACTTCGGGCATGCGCATCACGCTCCCGTCAGGAACCCCCGCAGAGGTCCACCGCCACGACAACCCGCGGATGGGCCTCGTCATCGCCTGCGACATCTGGGGACTGCGTCCGCTCTATGACGAGATGGTGCGCGACCTCGGGGAGAGATGGCAGATGAGCGTGGCCGCGGTGGAACCGTTTCCGGGCCGCGACCTGCCCGCAGACGACATGGGACCGCGTGCAGCTGCGATCCCCGGTCTCAGCGACGACGACAACCTGCGCGACCTGGAGGAGGCCGCCGACGCGCTCGGCACGCCCTTGACGGGTCTGATCGGCTACTGCCTCGGCGGTATGTACTGCTTCAAGGCGGCGCGCAGCACCAGGTTCGCCCGCATCGCGGCGTTCTACGGGATGATCGTGGTGCCGGAGGCGTGGCGCAGCCGCACACAGGGCGAGCCGCTCGCACACCTCATCAACGGCTACGCGGACAACGTGCTGGCAATCCTCGGAGGGAAGGACCCGTACACTCCGGCGGCGGACATCGACCAGATGCGCTCCACCGGCGTCACCTGCGTGGTGTACCCGGAGGCCGAGCACGCGTTCGCACACGACCCGTCCCGCCCGGTGCACAGGCCTGCGGATGCCGCCGATGCATATGCGCGCACGGAGGCGTGGCTGCTCAGCGCTCTCGGCTGATGGTGATCATGCGGCTGGCGGCAGTGCGCGCCCGGCCGGGTCGGGTCACTTCGAGCGAAGCTCCAGTGAGTCGCGCTTCTTGATCACGTAGTGGCGGTCATGCTGCTCCAGCCAGCCCAGCTTGATGAAGCTTGCGATGGCCTTGTTCACGCGCTCACGGGACGCGCCGACCATGCCGGCAAGTTCTTCCTGTGTGACGGGCAGCGTGAAGTCGTCCGCCCCGTTCGAGAGCTCCAGCAGTCGCTTCGCGGTGCGGCCGGTGACGTCGAGGAACACGCTGTCGGCGAGCGCGGCGTCCATCGCGCGCAGGCGCGTGACGAGCATCTTCACCACGTTCCACATCAGGTCGGGGTGCGCGTCGAGCTGTGCGAGGACGGCGGCGTAGGGAATCTCGAGGACGGTGGAGGGCTCGATCGCGCGCGCACCTGCGGAACGCGGGCCCTTGTCGAGCATGCCCATGTCACCGAAGAGGTCGCCGTCGTCCATCAACGCGACCACGCTCTCGCGGTGGTCGAACGGGCGGTTGCCGATCGCGATGGCGATGCGACCCTTCAGCACCACATAGAGGCTGTCCGGCTCGTCGCCGGTCTCGAAAAGCACGTCACCGCGCACGAGGTTGCGGACGGTGCCCGCCCCCGCAATCAAGGAGAGAACATCAGCCGGGGCACCGGCAAAGATTTCGGTGTCTGCGAGGACTTGTTCGTGCGCCATATCTACGCCACGGTACTACCCTTCGCTCATGGCCGGAGAAGAGAGAGTGTGGACCATCGTCGTGGCCGCAGGCTCCGGTCTCAGGTTCGGCAGTGCGAAGCAGTTCGAACGGCTCGGTGACCGCAGGGTCGTTGACTGGGCGGTGGAAGAGGCGCGCAGGCACTCTCTCGGTGTCGTCACCGTGGTCCCCGCGGGGAATGCGAACGGTTCTCATGAGGTTGAGGGGGGGTCCACCCGGTCGGAGTCCGTCCGCCGCGGGCTCGCCGCGGTGCCGGAGGAGGCCACCATCATCCTCGTGCAC
>JBJTCK010000087.1:0-24885 GCA_046091825.1 Actinomycetota bacterium
GTGCGAGTGCGTCGACGGTGTCCCGGAACGGGAAGAACGCGTCGCTCGCCGCGACGCTACCCCGGGCGCGCTCCCCCGCCCGCCCGATCGCGATGCGCGCCGCGTCGACACGGTTCGGCTGGCCGCCGCCTATGCCCACCACCGTGTCGCCGTTGGCCAGGACGATCGCGTTGCTCCACGTGGCCGCACACGCCTGCCACGCGAGCAGGAGGCTCGTCCACTCACCATCAGTCGGCACGCGCTCGGACACCACCGTGAAATCGTCGAGCGGCTCGTCTGACTCGTCGTTCGTCTGCACGAGGAGGCCACCGTCAACGCTGCGGACGTTGACATCCATGCTGTGGAACGGGGCGACTGCCTCGATCAGCCGGAGGTTCTGCCTGGCGCACAGGATGTCGAGGGCATCGGCCGAGAACGACGGTGCCACGACCACCTCCGTGAAGACCTCAACGACAGCAGAGGCCATCTCCCCGTCCACCTCGCCGTTCACGGCGATGATGCCGCCGAACGCGCTCACGGGGTCGGCGGCGTTGGCCTTGCGGTACGCCTCGGCGACCGTGGGGGCGAGAGCCACGCCGCACGGGTTCGCGTGCTTCACGATCACGGCTGCCGGCCTGTCGAACCTGCTGACCAGCTGCCAGGCTGCCTCGGTGTCGAGGACGTTCAGGTACGACATCTCCTTGCCGTTCAGCTGCGTGGCCGAGTCCCACCAGCTCTCCGCACCGGGGAGCCTGTAGAGCGCAGCCTGCTGGTGGGGGTTCTCGCCGTAGCGCAGCACCTCCGCGCGCTCGGCGACGATCGTGAGTATCGGCGGCAGCGTCGCGTCGATGCGGCGTGGGTTCTCGTCGGACATCCACGATGCGACCGCGGCGTCGTACGCGCTCGTGATGCGAAATGCCTTCTGCGCCAGCAGTCTGCGGGCGGACTCGCCGAAGGAACCCTCGCGCAGCATCTCGAGCACGCCCTCGTAGTCGGCTGTGTCCACGACAACGCCCACGTGCGCGAAGTTCTTCGCAGCGGCGCGCACGAGGGCGGGCCCGCCGATGTCGATCAACTCGATCCCGGGATCGGATGCGAACGGGTACAGGTTGACCACCACGAGGTCAATCGCCTCGATGCCGTGCTCGGCCATCTCCGCCGTGTGCTGCGGCTTGTCCCGGTCGGCGAGGATGCCGCCGTGCACACGCGGGTGCAGTGTGACGACCCTGTGGTCCAGGATGGGCCCTGTGCCGGTGACGTCAGCGACGTCCGTGACCGGGATTCCTGCCGCGGCAACGGCCGCGGCGGTGCCGCCGCTCGAGAGCAGCGTCCATCCGAGTTCGTAGAGACCCCGGGCCAGACCGACGATGCCGGTCTTATCAAAGACGGAGAGAAGGGCTCTCGGCACTCAGCGCAGTCCCGCGACGATATCTGCCATCAGCGCGCCGGCTTCAGTGGGGTTCTGCCCCACCTTCACGCCCGCGTCGCGCAGCGCGTCCATCTTGCCCTGCGCGGTTCCCTTGCCGCCCGACACGATGGCACCGGCATGGCCCATCTTCTTGCCAGCCGGGGCGGTGACGCCGGCGATGTACGCGGACATTGGCTTGGTCACGTTCGCCTTGATGAACTCGGCTGCCTCCTCCTCGGCCGAGCCGCCAATCTCACCGATCATGATGATCGCGTGGGTCTCGGGGTCGTCCTGGAACTGCCTCAGGCAGTCGATGAACGACGTGCCCGGCACCGGGTCACCGCCGATGCCGACGCACGTCGACACGCCGATGCCGCGCTGCTTCAACTCGTAGAGCGCCTGGTAGGTCAGCGTGCCGGAACGCGACACGATGCCCACGTTCGGGCCCGTGGCGGAGGGCGCCTGAGCAATCTCACCGGCTGTGATGCCGATGTTGCACTTCCCGGGACTGATGATGCCGGGGCAGTTCGGCCCGAGCAGACGCACTCCGGGGAACCTGTTGACGAGCGTGTTGTACGTGCGTGCCTCGTCCTGGGCGGGGATGCCCTCGGTGATGCACACGATGAACGTGACACCGGCCTCGGCGGCCTCGAGGATCGCCGCGGGGGCCGCCTTCGGGGGCACCGCGACGAACGACGCGTCCGCACCCGTGGCCTTCACCGCGTCGGCAACGGTGTCGAACACCGGGATGCCCTCCACGTCGGTGCCGCCCTTGCCGGGCGTCACGCCGGCGACGACCTGCGTGCCGTAGGCCTTGTTCCGCAAGCCGTGGTACTTGCCCTGGCCGCCGGTGAGGCCCTGCACGATGACCTTGGTGTTCTGGTCGACGAAAATTGCCATGACTTCGTTCCTTACTTCGCGAGTGCGACCGCGGCCTGCGCGGCCTCGAGCATCGTGGGCTTGCTGGACAGTTTCGACTCCGGGATGCCGGCATTCGCGAGGATCTCACGGCCCTGCTCGGCGTTGGTGCCGTCGAGACGGATGACAATCGGCGCGCGCAGCTCCACCCGCTTCATGGCCTCCACGATCCCGTTCGCGACCTCCTCTCCCCGGGTGATGCCTCCGAAGATGTTGATGAAGATCGCCTTCACCTTCTGGTCGCTGTTGATGACCTCGAGGGCGCCTGCCATCAGGTCGGCGTTCGCGCCACCCCCGATGTCGAGGAAGTTGGCCGCCGTGCCGCCCACCTGGTTCACGACGTCGAGCGTGCTCATCGCGAGGCCCGCACCGTTGGCGATGATGCCCACAGTGCCGTCAAGACCGATGTACTGCAGGCCCTTCTCGCGCGCCAGCTGCTCGCGGGCGTCGAGCTCCACGGTCTTCGCGAACTCCTCCCACTCCGGGTGGCGGAAGTCGGCGTTGCCGTCCAGGCTGACCTTGGCGTCGAGCGCGTGAACCTCGCCCGTCGGCTTCAGGATGAGCGGGTTGATCTCCGCAAGATCGCAGTCGCCCTCGGTGAAACAGCGGTACAGCTTCACCAGGATGTCGGCCACGCCCTGCTGGGCCTTCTCGGGGATGCGCGCCTTCACGGCGGCGGCCTTCGCGGCGGCGGCATCCAGGCCGACGGTGGGGTCGATGTGCTGGAGGAGGATCGCATCGGGGTTCTTCACCGCGACCTCCTCGATCTCCACGCCGCCCTCGGCGCTCAGCATGAGCAGGTGCTTCTTGGCCGCGCGGTCGAGGGTGAACGACGCGTAGTACTCCTCGGCGATGTCGGAGGCATGCTCCACCCAGACGCGCTTCACGAGGTGACCCTTGATGTCCATCCCGATGATGGTCCCTGCGTGGGTGCGGACCTCGTCCGCGTTGTTGGCGAGCTTGATCCCGCCCGCCTTGCCGCGGCCTCCCACCTGCACCTGCGCCTTGACGACGACCGGGTAGCCGGACTTCTCCGCGACAGCGACGGCCTCGTCCACCGTGTGGGCGATGCCGCCCGCCGACACCGGGATGTCGAAGCGGGCGAAGTACTGCTTGCCCTGGTACTCGAAGAGATCCATGTGTTGTTCCTGCTTCCTTGCTGCTTTTCTTGTCTGCTGCTGCTTGTCGGCTGCTACTTGTCGAGACTGTCGAGTTCTTGTTCAAGCCACTGGCAGATGCTCTTCAGCGACGAGCCGGGGCCGAAGATGTTGGCAACTCCCTGTTCGCGCAGCTCGCGTGCGTCGGCATCCGGGATGACGCCGCCCCCGAACACGAGGACATCGGCCAGGTCGCGGTTCGCCAGTTCTTCCATCACCCTCGGGAAGAGCGTGTTGTGGGCACCGGAGAGCAGGGAGAGCCCGACGGCATCGGCATCCTCCTGGAGCGCGGTCTCGGCGATCTGCTCGGGGGTCTGGTGCAGGCCGGTGTAGATCACCTCGAACCCGTGGTCACGGAGTGCCCTGGTGATCGTCTTGGCGCCACGGTCATGGCCGTCGAGGCCGGGCTTGGCGACGACGACGCGGTAAGTGCGGTTCACAGAAAGAAAACCCTACGCCGTGGGGGCAATGCGGCACCAACCCGACCACAATGGGGCCATGCGAAAGCCCCGTCTGCGCAGCCCTCTCGCTCGTGCCGTCGTCCCGGTGCTCGGCGGGCTCGCGTTTTTCGTCCTTTTCTTCGCCGGTCTGTGGGTCGCGGCCACCGTCATAAACGACCGGGCCGATCCCGGCTCCCAGATAGCCAACAAGGTCTTCGAGGTGGGCAAGGTGACCGATATCGCCGAGGCCGTGGCCGAGGGCGGGCCGCTCCTCTTCCCCGACCTGAAAAGCGCCGACGGCGTGCGGTCCATCGTCCTCGACCACACCGGCAAGGACCCTGCCAGGGGCTGGCAGGTCTACTTCGCCTACCCCGCCGACGCCACGCCTGACTGCCTGGTGACCCATGTCCCGAAGACGCGGCAGTACACGGACTGCAGGGGTCGCACGCTCGAAGTGGACCAGCTGGCGCTGCCGGGGGACGTGCGCCCGGTCGTGGAGAACCGCACCACACTGTCGATCGACCTCCGCGGGGCCACCGTGGCCGCCACCACCGTGCCGGCGCAGCCGGCCACCGACACATCCGCGCCCTGAGGCGCGCGGTCAGGCGTTGCTGACCGCGTCGACGAGACGCGCCGCGAACTCCTCGGAGTGCGTGGCGAGCCTGCCCCGCTGCAGCGTGAGGCCGCCGACGACATCCGCCCCGGTGGAGAGGAGTTCCCTCGTGACTGCGTCGAGCGACCTGCCCGGGTTGAGAGCGAACGTGCAGAAAGCCGCGACGCGCTTGCCGGACATCTTCGGGAGCGCACGGATGCGGTCCACGCCCCACGGTGCCTGGCCGACCACGAAGAGACCGTGGACCCAGGTGCCCACCACGACGACGTCGGCGTCCTGGATGGCCGCGTGGTCCGGCGACTTCAACGGTGCGAACCCGGTGACCTGCCAGTTCTCCTGCTGCAGGTTGGCGGCGATGAGCTCGCCCGCCCTCCATGTGTTACCCGTCAGACTCTCGATGAGGATCGCTGCCTTCATGGCCCCAATCTAGGTCGGGCCCGCCGCGCGGGATGAACCGCTACAGCTTCTTCAGCGGCGCCCAGGCGAGGAGCAGGTGCTTGGTGCCCCGCTCACGGAACCGCACCGTTGCCTCCGTCTTGTCGCCCGTGCCGGTGACGGCGAGGATCACGCCCTCGCCGAAGATCGCGTGCTCCACGTCGTCGCCGGCCTTGAGGTGCGCGAACTCGGCCTCTGACCTGGCGGGAGTGGGCTGGCGCGACGCCTTGCGCTCCGCCCCGGCACCGAACGTGCGGCCGGCCGGCTCCTCGTCGCGGCGCCTGTAGGCGGGCACCTCGCGGTCGCGCCAGGCACCGCCGCCGATGACGCGCTCACTATCCGCACCGGAGTCCACGTTGCCCTGGCGGTCGAAGAGCTCCGCAGGAATCTCGCTGAGGAACCGTGACGGCGGGTTGTACTGGCTCTGGCCGTACAGCATGCGTTGCCAGGCGTGCGACACGTGCAGCCGCTCGCGTGCGCGCGTGATGCCCACGTAGGCGAGACGGCGCTCCTCCTCGAGCTCGCGCGGGTCGAGCAGGGCGCGGTTGTGCGGGAAGATTCCCTCCTCGCACCCGACCAGGAAGACCACCGGGAACTCGAGACCCTTGGCGGAGTGCAGCGTCATGAGCACCATCTGGTTCTCGCCGTCTAGGTCATCGGTGTCGGCGACGAGGGACACCTGCTCGATGAACTCGTCCACGTCGGCGAACTCCGCGGCGCGTCCGATGAGCTCCTGCAGGTTCTCCAGCCGCCCGTCGGCCTCCACGGAGCCGTCCTCCTGGAGTTCCTTGATGTAGCCGCTGTCCTCCATGGCCACCTGGAGCACGGCCGAGGGCCCGTCCTCGAGGGAGGAATTGAGCCTGTCGATCAGTTCGAAGAAGCGCGCGACGCCCTTTGCGGCGGCGCCGGACACCCCGGCCTCGGCACACCTGCGCATGGCGACGGCGAACGGGATGCCCTGTTCGCGGGCGAACTCGTCGATCCTGCCGATGCTGGTGTCGCCCACGCCGCGCTTCGGCACGTTGATGATGCGCTTGATGTTCACCTCGTCCAGGGTGTTCACCGCGACCCGCAGGTACGACATGGCGTCCTTCACCTCGCGACGGTCGTAGAACTTCGTGCCACCAACGACTTTGTACGGGACACCGCGGCGCATCAAGGACTCCTCGATGGTGCGGCTCTGTGCGTTCGTTCGGTACATGACGGCGATGTCGCCCCATGCCCTGCCGTTCTTGTCGTGGATCTCCCGGGCCGTGTCGGCGACGAAGTTGGCCTCGTCGTACTCGTCGTCGGCGTAGTACCGCACGATGCGCTCGCCCGCGCCCGCGTCGCTCCACAGGTTCTTCGGGCGGCGCTCGGTGTTCTGCTCGATCACCGCGTTGGCGGCACCCAGGATGTTCTGGGTGCTGCGGTAGTTCTGCGCGAGCACGACCACCGTGACGTCCGGGAAGGCAGTCTCGAACTGATCGATATTCCGCATGTCGGCGCCGCGGAACTTGTAGATGCTCTGGTCACTGTCACCCACGACGCAGACGTTGTGGTGCATGGCACCGAGCATGAGGACGATGCGGTTCTGCGCCAGGTTGGTGTCCTGGTACTCGTCGATCAGGATCTGCTCGAACCGCTCCTGGTAGTGACGGAGGATGTCAGGGTGCTGCTCGAAGAGCCGCACCACGTTGACCAGCAGGTCGTCGAAATCCATTGCCCCCGCGCGCATCAGCCTGGACTGGTACTCGCGGTAGATGTCGGCGAGGCGGCGTTCGGCGATGTGCGCGGCGGTGTCCGCCGCGCGGTCGGCCCCGATGAGCTCGTTCTTCCACAGGCTGATGCGGCCCTGCACGGGCTGGGCCGTGAACTTCCGGGGGTCGAGGCCCATGTCCCTGATCACGTAGCCGACCAGGCGTTTCGAATCCTGGCTGTCGTAGATGGTGAAGGTCTTCGGGTAGCCGAGGACGTCCGCGTGGCTGCGCAGGATGCGCACGCATGCCTTGTGGAACGTGGTGACCCACATGTTGTTGGCCACGGGCCCGACGATTTCGCGCACCCGGTGGCGCATCTCGTCGGCCGCCTTGTTGGTGAACGTGATCGCGAGGATGCGGCTGGGGTGCGTGCCGCGGGAGATCAGCCAGCCGATGCGCTGCGTGAGCACGCGCGTCGTGCCGGAACCGGCGCCGGCCACCACGAGCAGGGGCCCACCCGGGTGGGTGACTGCGTCCTCCTGCTCCGGGTTGAGCCCGATGGGGGCACCGTCGGAGGACTGGTCAGGCAGGGGCATGGCCCCGCCATCCTAGGTGTGGGCTGTGTCGCGTCTCAGGAGCGCGCGAGGATGCGGAACGGCAGGGTGCGCGGCCCGCGCACCTGGCCGGTGCTCCACGTGACTTCCTCGGAATCGTTCAGCTCGAAGTCCGGGAAACGCTTGAGGAAGGTCTCCACGGCCACGTTCAGCTCGAGGCGCGCGAGGTTGGACCCGATGCACCGGTGGATGCCGAGACCGAAAGCCGCGTGACGGTTCTCCTCACGGTCGATGTCGACCGTGCCCGCGTTCTCGAACTGCGCCTCGTCGCGGTTGGCGGCGGGGAACGGCAGGAGGACCCAGTCCTCCTCCTTCATCTGCACCCCGTGGAACTCGACGTCCTCCTTGACGAGGCGAGCCATGGTCACCGGGGCGTACGCACGGAGGAACTCCTCGACCGCCTGGGGGATCATGTCGGGGTTCTCGACGAGACGACGGCGGTCGACAGCATTCGTGGCGAGGTGCCACAGCGAGGACCCGATGCCCGACCACGTGGTGTCGATGCCGGCGATCAGGATGAGCAGCACCGTGCCCTGCACGTGCTCGGGGAGCAGCTTCTGGCCGTCCATCTCCGAGTCGAGCAGGAACGAGATGAGGTCGTCGCGCGGGTTCTCCACGTGGTCGGCGATGTGGCTGTGCAGGTACGCGTCGAACTCCATGAACTGGGCCATGCGGTCCTCGTTGCGCTCGTCGCCGATGTTGCCGAGCACCAGGTTCACCCAGCCGCGGAACTTGTCGGCATCTTCGAGCGGGAGCCCGAGCATCTCGGCGATGATGAGGACCGGAATGTGCTGGCTGTACTCGAGCGCTGCGTCAACGTGCTCACGGTCGCCCATCTTGTCGATGAGGTCGTTGCACATCTTCTCCATCTTCGAGCGGAGAGGATCGATCTTCTTCGGCGAGAACGCCGGCAGGAGGAGGCGGCGTGCGCCGGCGTGGAACGGCGGGTCGCTGGTGATCGGCGGGGCGCCGCCGATGGGTGCAGGCATCGAGTCCTCGACCTGGCTGGGCTTCAGCTGGCCGACGACCACGTTGCGGCTGGTGAAGTGGTCGGTGTCGTAGGCGATCTCGTGCACCATCTCGTGGGTGAGCGGAAGCCACGTGCCGCCGTAGCGCTCGGTGTGCGCAATCGGGCAACCTGACGCCTTCAGCGTCTCCCAGATCTGGTGAATGTTCTTGTTGTACTCGGGGTCGCCGTGGTCGAAATCGGTCGCCCAGTCGGTGACGGGGCCGTAAACGGTGGTCATGGGGGTCTCCTCGGGTGCGGGCGGGGTCAGTCTTCGATGACGATCGCGAATTCGGGGCAGTTATTCGCGGCGAGCCTGGCCTTTGCCTCCAGCTCGACCGGCACGACGCCGTCGTTCAGTTCGAAGGCGTTGCCGTAGTCATCGACATCGAACAACTCGGGGGCAAGTGCGTAGCAACGGTTGTGGCCCTGGCACTTTGATGAATCAACGTGAACTCGCATACGGTCAGACTAGAACCTGTCCGTGAGAAAGTCACGGTCCGAATGTCTCACGGGGGAATTCCATGATCATCCTGCTCCCGCCCTCGGAGGGCAAGGCCATGGACGGTCGCCCGGGGTCCTCCTGGGATCCCGCGTCGGGTCCCACAGGCAAGGCACTCGGGCACATGAGGGCAGAGGTCGCGGCAGCCCTGCGCAGGGCCCGGGGCGGTGACCAAAAGCTGCTGGGGGTCGGAGGGGACGCGCTGGCGCGGGCACGCGCGGCCAACCAGTCAGTCATCGGGGCACCCACCCTGCCCGCGTGGCAGCGCTACACCGGGGTGGTCTGGGACCACCTGGACCTCGCCTCCATGGCCGCCGCGGCACGCAAGGCGGCCACAGGGTCGATCCTCGTGCCGAGCGGCCTGCTCGGTGTCGTGAGAGCGGACGAACAGGTGCCCGACTACAAGCTGAAGATGGGTGCGTCCCTCGTCCCGGTGGGGAAGCTGGCGCGCTTCTGGTCCGCGGCCGTGACGACCGAGATCGCCAGGCTCGCGCGGGGCAGGGTCATCGTGGACCTCCTCCCCCAGGAGCACGCGGCCGCAGTCGACTGGGGTGCCCTCACGAACGTGGTCCACGTGGATCTGGTCGCACGCGCCGGCGGGGCCGTGGGGGGCCACAACGCGAAGGCTGCGAAGGGACTTCTCGCCCGCCATCTTCTCGACCGTGCCGACGGCTCTACGGTGGGGCGGACGGCGGCCTCGTTCCGCCACGGCGACTACAAGGCACAGGTGCGCGCGTGAACACTAGGAATCTCTTCGACCTCACCGGGAAGACGGCGATCATCACAGGCGGCAGCCGCGGGCTCGGCCAGCAGATGGCCCTCGCGTTCGCCGACCACGGTGCGAACGTGGTCATCGCCAGCCGCAAGCTCGAGAACTGCGAGGAGGTCGCGGAGCAGGTCCGCTCACGAGGCGTGCGGGCGCTCGCCGTCGCGTACCACGCGGCGTCGTGGGACGATGCGGGGAGGCTGGCGGCGGAGTCCATCGCGGAGTTCGGCAACATCGACATCCTCGTCAACAACGCCGGCATGTCGCCTCTGTACCCCTCGCTCGCGGCGGTCACCGAGGACCTCTACGACAAGGTGATGGGCGTGAACCTGAAGGGCCCGTTCCGTCTGTCCGCCCTGATCGGCACCCACATGGTGGAGTCGGGCAGGAAGGGCTCCATCATCAACGTGTCGTCGATCGCATCCCGGCGGCCGTCCGGCAACGAGGTCATCTACGGCGCGGCAAAGTCCGGCATCAACACCCTCACCGTCGGCCTCGCCAACGCGCTCGGCCCGAATGTGCGGGTGAACTGCATCGTGCCCGGGCCGTTCCTCACCGACATCTCGAAAGCATGGGACATGGAGATGTTCGCGAAGCGCGCCCAGACCGCGTACGCGCTGCAGCGCGGCGGAGAGCCGGAGGAGATCATCGGGGCCGCGCTCTACTTCGCGAGCGACGCCAGCAGCTACACCACCGGCGCGCTGCTGAACATCGACGGCGGCCCGCGCTAGAGCAGCTTGTCGCGGAAGAACTGCAGCACCCGCTGCACGCTCTCCTCGTCACGCTGTTCCGTGAGCACGCTGTGGTCACTGGGCTTCGATGACGGGAGCTCGACCGCGATGAACGCGTCGCCCAGCAGCGTGCGCAGGGACGCGAAACGGTCGCCCACCAGCTTGTCGCCGGTGAAGCGCAGCCCGAGCACCTCGCAGCCCTCCGCAGCGCGCTGGGCGATGACCGCCGCGTCGTCCGGGGAGAGGTTGAGGTCTGCCGCGCGCTTCTTTCCTGCGGGGAACGGGAGGGAGGGCTGCGACAGGACCGGTGCGACCATGATGTCGTCGACCATCATCCCCAGTGCGAACCCGCCGCTGAAGCACATCCCGACCGCGCCGACGCCCTTGCCGCCCGCGCGTCCGTGCATGTCGCGCGCGAGCGCCCGCAGCCACGCGATGCCGGGCGAGGTGCGGTTCGTGGCGAGCGACACGAACTCCCTCGCCACGCACACCTTCAGCAACGACCGGACCGCGTACCCGTTGCTCATCTCCTGGCCGGGCGTGCCGACGAGGCTCGGCATGGCGACGGTGAACCCGCACTCCACGACCTCCTCGGCGAACCGCTGCACCTTCGGGGTGATTCCCGGCACCTCGTGCACCACGATGACCGCGGGTCCGCTGCCCTTCGTCCAGACCTCGCGTTCCAGACCGGCGGCCTCGAACGTGGACCTCGTCCATCCCGTGAGTGCAGTGCCCATGGCTCAGATCTCCTTCAGTGCCGCGAGGGCAGATTCTGCCAGCATGTCCGTGCCGGCCTTCATTGATGACGCGTCGAAGTCCTGGTTGCCCATGGCGCCCTTCATGTAGCGGGCGTACACACCTTCGCTGATGACGGCCAGCCTGAAACTGGAGAACGCCACGTAGTAGCCGATGTCGGACACGTCGCGGCCCGTCCTCGCCGCATAACGGTCCACCAGGTGGCGGTACCCGGGGAAACCGGGCAGGCCGGACGGGTCGTTCGCGCGGCGCACGGGCTGTCCTGGTTCGTTCCAGTACACGCCGATGTAGCCGAGATCCGCGAGCGGGTCCCCCAGGGTGCACAGTTCCCAGTCGAGCACTGCGGTGACCCTGCCGCTGGCGACATCCGTGAGGACGTTGCCGAAGCGGTAGTCACCGTGGGCGATGGACACGCCCTGCTGCACCGGGATCCGTGCGGCCAGCAGGCGCGCGACCTCCTCGATGGCGGGGAGCTCCCGCGTCTTCGAGTTCTCCCACTGCGTCGTCCACCTCTTGACCTGGCGCTCCACGTAGCCCTCGCGCTTGGCGAGGTCACCGAGACCCACCTCGTCCACGTCGACCGCATGGAGGTCTGCGAGAACGTCGACCAGGTGGTCCGTTGCCACCGCGCGCAGCCCCTCCGGGAGCCTCTCGCCGCGCTCCTGGCTGTCGAGGACGACCCCGTCCACGAAGGACATGACATAGAACGGCGCGCCGTTCACTGCGTCGTCGGTGCACAGGCCGAGACACCGCGGGACCGGCACGCCGGTCCGCCCGACCGCGCTGATGATCCGGTGCTCCCTCGCCATGTCGTGTGCCGTGGCGAGGACGTGCCCGAGAGGGGGCCGGCGCAGCACCATTCGCAGTCCCGAGGCATCGGTGACCATGTACGTGAGGTTGCTGCGCCCGCCCGCGATCAGTTCGTACGAGTACGGGCCTGCCGCACCCTCGATATGGGTGTCGAGCCACGCCCCGACCCTGGCCTCGTCGATCCCCTGCATGGTGACCGACCGTAATTCAGGTCAGCCCGGCCGGACGACGCCGACCACCTTCCACCAGCGGATCGGGGACACCTTGACGACGTCGCCGTACTGCGGGGCGTGCACCATGGTGCCCCCGCCCAGGTAGATGCCGACGTGGTGGATCGGCGAGCCGGTGAAGATCAGGTCGCCCGGCATTGCCATGGACTTCGGGATCTTCGGCAGCGCGTTGTACTGGGCGCGCGAGTTGCGGGGCATGCCCACCCCGGCCTTGCCCCAGGCGTACGTGGTGAGGCCCGAGCAATCGAATGCCACACCGGGCTTGCTCATGGCGTAGCGGTACTTCACGCCCAGCTGCTTGAGCGCGGCGTTGATGGCGATCTGGCTGCGCGCGGACACCTTCGGGAGGTTGCCGTACCGCGCCTGGGTGCTCGAGTACCTGCCCTGCAGCGCCTGGGTCTCGCGCTCTGAGCGCGCCCTGTCGGCGTCCTCGCGGCGCTGGCGCTCCTCGCGCAGCAGGTCCACGAGGTCACCCTTCACGCTCGCCTGCAGCTCCTCGTACTGACGCATCATCTCCTCGGTCGCGCCCTGGCGCGCGAGCACGTACTCGGCGACCGACTCGGCCTTCTTCTTCTTCTTCTCGAGGACCTCGCGCTTCTTGGTGAGTTCCTTGGCGACCGCATCGAGCGAGTCAGTGGTAAGGGCTCCCTGGTTCAGGGCGATGGAGGTGAGCTGCTGGCGCTGGAGCGTGTCCTGCAGCCCGCCCGTGGACGCGAGGAGCGTCCCCAGGGTGCTCCCTCGGCCGCCGTTCATGAACTGGGTGACGGCCGAGAGGTAGAGGGTGCCGCGCATCTGGGCAATCTGGGCCTCGGCCGCTCCCACGTCGGCCGTTGCCTGCTCGATCTCGTTCGTCAGCTCACCCTGTTCGGCAAGGGCCTCCGAGTAGTCCTCCCCCAGCCCGTTCATCCGCTCGGCGAGGGCATCCAGCTGGTCGGCGATCGCTGCAGCCTGGCGCCTCTTCTCGTCGATCGAGTCCGCCCGGGCGGGGCCGGTGACCGGGCCGAGCACGGTGGTGAGCACCGTGGCGGCGGCCATGGCGAACCGGAACGGTCCGCGTCGGGGTCGACGGGTCGGCTTCATGACCCGCACGAGGGTAGTTCGGTACCCCTCAGGTCGGTCGGCGGGGGCCCGATTTCACGCTCCCACAAGGGTTTGCGCGCCGATCAGGACCCCGGAAGCCACCGGGATGCGGTTCCCGGGTCACTCCCACTCGATCGTGCCCGGAGGCTTCGACGTGACGTCGTAGACCACCCGGTTGATGCCGGGCACCTCGTTGATGATGCGGTTCGACATCCTCTCGAGCAGGTCATGCGGCAGCCTGGCCCAGTCGGCAGTCATGGCGTCGTCGCTGGTGACGGCGCGGATGATGATCGGCCGGCCGTAAGTGCGCTCGTCCCCCCTGACACCCACCGACCTGATGTCCGCGAGCACGGCGAACGCCTGCCAGATCTCCCGCTCGAGCCCCGCGTCGCGGACCTCGTGACGCACGATCTCGTCCGCATGCTGGAGGGTGGCCACCTTGTCGGGGGTGACCTCGCCGATGATCCGCACGCCCAGGCCCGGGCCGGGGACCGGCTGGCGCCAGACGATCTCGTCACTGAGCCCCAGCTCCGAGCCGACCTTGCGCACCTCGTCCTTGAAGAGGTCCCGGAGCGGCTCGCACAGCTGCAGTGTCATGTCGTCAGGCAGCCCGCCCACGTTGTGGTGGCTCTTGATGACGGCGGCGGTCCCGTCGGCGCCACCACTCTCCACGATGTCGGGGTAGAGCGTCCCTTGCACGAGGAATTTCGCGTCGGTCAGCCCGCCGGTGTGCTCCTCAAAGATGCGCACGAACAGCTCGCCGATCGCCTTGCGCTTTGCCTCGGGCTCCGTGACGCCGCGCAGCCTCTCGAAAAAGCGCTCACCCGCGTCCACATGGATCAGCTCGATGCCCATGCTGCGCCTGAAGGTCTCCACCACCTGCTCGCTCTCGCCCCGGCGCATCAACCCTGTGTCGACGTACACGCACGTCAACTGGCTGCCGATGGCGCGGTGGACGAGAGCCGCAGCGACGGAGGAGTCGACTCCGCCCGACAATCCGCAGATCGCCCGCTCGCCGCCGACCTGCGCGCGGACCGCCGCCACCTGGTCCTCCACGATCGATGCCATCGTCCAGTCACCCCGGCAGCCCGCGACCTCGCGCAGGAACCGCCGCAGGAGCGCCTGTCCACCGGCAGAGTGGACCACCTCGGGGTGGTGCTGCACGCCGTAGATCCGGCGTGCGTCGTCCTCGATCACTGCGTTCGGCGCGTCCGGGGTGCCCGCAGTGACGCGGAACCCCTCCGGAACCTCGCTGACGAAGTCGAAATGGCTCATCCACACGTCATGCGCCACCGGGAGACTCTCGTCCATGATCGACGAGGCCGCGCCGTTGCGCGTGAGGACGGCCCGGCCGTACTCGCCGCGCCCACCGCGGGCGACCGTGCCCCCCAACTGCTGGGCCACGAGCTGGCAGCCGTAGCAGATGC
Organism: Actinomycetota bacterium; assembly: GCA_046091825.1. GTDB lineage: Bacteria > Actinomycetota > Acidimicrobiia > Acidimicrobiales > Ilumatobacteraceae > UBA2093. The sequence goes on from JBJTCK010000087.1 coordinate 14,552, forward strand.
CGAGGATCGGGATGCCGAGGCCGTAGACCGCGGGGTCGAGTGCCGGGGCACCCTCGACATGGACGCTCATCGGGCCTCCGGAGAGGATGATGGCGCGCGGCGCGCGGGCCGCGACCTCGGCAGCCGTGATGCGGTGGGGCACGATCTCGGAGTACACGGACTCCTCGCGCACACGGCGGGCGATGAGCTGTGCGTACTGGGCACCGAAGTCGACGACGAGGACGGTGTCGTGCGAAGTGCCGGTGCTCATGATTTGTCCCACCCTAGTTGGCGTGTGACGATGTGCCCGTGCCCCGAATGCCCCGACGGATCCTCTCGTCTTTGTTTTTTGTCTGTGCCGTGCTCCTTGTCTGTGCCACAGCGTTGCCCTCGGTCAGGGCCGGCGCGGCAGACGGACCGGGCGGCTACATCACGACGACCGACACCGTCGTGGAGACCATCACGAACACGGACACGGACACTGTCACGGACACGACCGCCGGATGGCGCATTGAGAACGACCCGTCCGAGTGCCTGGGCTTCCTCCCCAGGCCCGGCTGCGGCTATGAGCCAACTGACGCCGGCGAGCGGGGCGGCTCGTTGCAGATCACGCTCTTTCTCGTGATGATCGGCGCGCTCGCCGTGATCGGCACGGTCATCGCGCGCAACGTTGTCCGCCGTGACCGCGCGATGAGTGCCGCCGCAGAGGACGGAACGGCAGACGCAGGGTGACACCGAACTAGCGTTGCCCCGTGGGCGTTCTCTACATCCTCGTCAGCGGCGCCTGCTTTGGTCTTCTCCCGTGGTTCGTCCGCATCGCGTACGGTCACGGCGCTGACCCGTTCGGGATGCTCGCCGCCAGGTTCACGATGGCCGCAGTGATGCTCCTAGTCATCAGGGCGGTGCGGATGCGCGGGACTCCCCTGCCGCGCGGCCGCAGGTTGGTGAGCCTGCTCCTCCTCGGGGCCGTCGGGTACGCGCCGCAGTCGACCTTCTTCTTCAACGGCGTGAAGCGCATCGACATCAGCCTGGCAACCGTGATCTTCTACACGTACCCGGTCTTCGTGGTCCTCGCCAGCTGGCTCGTGTTCAGGCACAGGCCGTCCCGGGTGACGATCGTGTGCCTCGCCGCCGCCGTCGCCGGCGCCGCACTCACGGCGGGCCAGGTGGGGAGCGGCAGCATCACCGGCGTCCTGCTGATGCTCGGGGCAGCCGTCTGGTACACGGGCTACATCCTTGTGAGCACGAAGGTCGTCGCAGCGGTCGATGCGCTCACCTCCATCACCACTGTGATGCTCGGTGCCTCTGCCGCTCATCTCGTGATACTCGTGCTGGACAGCGCGTCCCTCCCGTCCGACGCGAGAGGCTGGGCAGCCACCGCTGCCGCGGCGTTCTTCTCCACTGTCATCGCAATGGGCTTCTTCTTTGCCGGGATCAAGATTGTCGGCCCGGGTGCCGCGGCGGTCCTGAGCACGATCGAGCCCGTCGTGTCGATCGTGGTGGGCGTCACTGCCCTCGGCGAATCATTGAACGCCGTGCGCGTGGCAGGCGCGTTGATGGTGCTCGTGAGCGTCGCCGTGCTGTCGCGCCTCACGGGCAGGCCCGCCTAGCGGTGGTCGATGAAGTAGTTCTCCAGCGCCGCGAGCATGTCCACGTAGACGTGCTCGTTCATCTCCGCTCGGGCTGACTCCCACCATGAGATCCGCATGGCGAGGACCGTGAGGAACGCGAGGACCGCGGCGTCGGTGAGGGCGACGTGGCTGAGTTTGTAGATCTCCCCGAAGCTCTCGCCTGGGTTCGTCTGCCAGAACCACAGAAAGTTCGCGCTGGCCTGCTGGTTCTGCAGGAACAGCGCAAACGGCCCGATCACCTGCGACAGTGCCAGCCAGGTGAGGAGGATCGGCAGGAAGAGCGCCCCTGCCCGCACGATGAGCAGCAGCCTCGGCGACTGGGTCCGGTACGGGAGCATCTGGTCGATGTTCGCACGGGCCCATTTCTGTGCGTTCGCCCCTGCCTCCAGGTCCTCGACGAACTGCCGCGTGGCTGCCCCCATCCGCGCAGTCTGCTTGGAGACCTTGAGCCACTTGCGTACCGCACTGACGGCGGCCTGGTGGGTTGCAGTGTCTGACATCGCTCTTCCTTACCTTGTGCAGTCTTCGTTGAGCTGCGGACCGCTGAACAACAAATAGACGACCATCACGTACGAGCCGGCACTCCCGACCACGACGTTCTCGCCGTCCACGCGCGCCGCGCGCGCGCCGGCGGTCCGCATCTCGACGCTCGCGAGGAGCGGCGAGGACTTGCGGAGCGCGGGCAGGATCGACTTGGCGCGACCGTCGCCGTCACCCGGGGACTCGTTCGAGTTGAAGCCACCCATCACGATGACGAGGCCGGGCTTGGCCTGGGCCGGTGACCAGCTGCGCTTGGCGAGTTCCTGGTTGATGGCGGCATCGATTCGTGCGCCGTTTGTCGCAGGGTTCGAGGGCACCTTCACGGGGAACTCCACGCAGCTCAACTGGAAGATCGGCGGCGCCGTGGTCTGTGTGGCGCTGCTGGACGGTGACGACGCCGTGATCACAGCAGACCCGAGGCCGACGACCATGAGGGCCAGGAACAGATCGGCATAGATCCAGCCCGCGCCGTCCTCCTGATGTGACCTTCTCCCGAGACCGAATCTCCTAGCCATTCGCGCGCTTGCGACGTCTCGCGGTCGTGGGAATCACGAGCGCGAGCATAGTCGCGAGCACCAGCGGGAGGATGATGAGCCACTTGTTGAGACCCGACTCCTTCCCGTACGCACCGATTCGCAGGCCGACACCGAGGACGGAGTCACTCCCCGATTCAGTCAGGCCGGCAAGGATCACGCGGTGGTCACCCGGCTGCACCGATGCCGGGACCGGAAACTTCCCGGTGATCGCCCCGGAGGCGTCTGCCGTGCGGACACCGAGCTGCACCGGGGTCGAACGCAACCAGATCTCGACCTCGGAACCCGGCTCGTAGCCCGTGGCCTCGACGACGACCGAGTCACCCTCGTCCAGGCGGAGGTTTCCGTCCGCATCGAGCGCAACGCGCCCGCCCGCTGCGTCCATGCCGTAGACGGTCGCAGTGACGTCCGCCGCGGAGACCACGAGAGCGTTGTTCGTGCGCTCGACCCGGGCATCGATCTCCTCGCCGTCCACGGTCGCACCGGCCTCGCCGGGAGCAGCATCGGGTGCATCAGGTGCCGGCACCGTGGTCGTCGTCGTGGGAGCCACGGTCGTCGATGCCGCGGGCGCCACTGTTGTGGCGGCACCGCTCACCCGCGCGACTGTCGTGGCCGTGGAGTCATCCCCGGCAGACCCAGAGGGAGCAACAACAGGGGTCGTGGCCTGCGGGGTGACGGTGGTCTGCGACGCGGCGACAGTCGTGGTGGTCCCGGACGGGGCGGTGGTGGCCGGCGCTGCCGTCGTTGACGGCGCAACGGTCGTGGACGTGGTCGTCGACGCGGTGGTGGTTGTGGCCGGTGCATTGACGATGGTGAGCGTCAGTGACGTCGAGTCGGCATCCCGCTGCAGGTGCGTCGGAGCCGAGGCAGTGAGCGTGCAGGTGCCGGTCGACACCGCGGTGAGTGCCCCTGTCGAGGCATTCACCGTGCAGACCGAGGTCGTGGTGGATGCATACGTCACACCCTGGCCTGCGGGATCGGTGGATCCCGACACGACAGGGAACACCGTCGCGCCGTTGCGCTGTAGCGGGGTGGAACCGTACGACCAGGTGGTCGGCGTGTTGAGCCCCTGCGAGGCGTGGCGCTCGTACGCACCAACATCGCACGATGCGCCCTGGGGAACGGAGATGCCGCGCTGGTCTGTGCCGGTGCAGGAGCCACCCGTCCAGTAGTTGAGCGCCGCAGAGCCCGCGAACAGTGGGATCGTGCGTGTGTCGTATCCGTGGTAGCCGATGGCCCCGAGCTTGAGGTCTGCGTACGTGACGCGCGCGGAGTTGCCCGCACCGGCCGAGGCAGGTGACTGCGTGACACCGGTGCAGGAGCCGTCCGTGACCAGGTTCGCCCTGCCTCCGGACATGGTCTGCGACCCGTTGCAGATGCTCGTGGTGCTTCCCGTCAGCTGGGCGACCAGCGTGCGGTTCAGGGTGATGTCACCGTAGAGCACCGTCTGGCCGGAAGGTGCGTCATGGTCCACGATCGTCGAGTCGTTGATGGTCGCGTTGGCGAAGTTGGCGATGACAGCGGTCGCGCTGCGCGCCATGTGGGTGTTCTCCAGCCCGTTCTGGTGGAACGTCGACCGGTTGACCGTGAGACCGAACCCGAAGAGTGTCGCGATGGCCCCGCCGTCGAGGAGAGCCGTGTTGCCCTCGAACGTGGAGGAATTGATCGTCGAAGGAACGTTCGGGTAGTTGTTCGCGCTCAGGAAGCGGGCGAACCCGCCGCCGATGAAATTCGACCTGTTGTCCTTGAAGTGCACGTCTGTCACGTTCACGCGTGACTCGTTCTCGGCGAAGAGCCCGCCGCCGCACCGGTTCCCGTCCTCGCACTCCCCGAGAGACCCGACCTGCTGGGCGTATCCGTTGCGGAAGGTCAGAGAGTTGATGTTGACGGTGATCTCGTCTCCCGAGTTCCCGTCATCGATGTTGTTGTCCTGAACGATCATGATCTGGACGGAACCGCCGCCGTCGAGGACCGTGAGTGCGGCACCGTTACCGGTGATCGTGAGCGACTTGGCGATGTTCAGACGGGTCGAGACTGCGAACGTCCCTGAGCAGATGCGGATCGTGTCACCTGACGATGCGGCATTGACCGCGGCCTGGATGGAGGCATGGGTGGCGCCGACGTAGCCAGGAGAGGAGCAGCTCGAGTTGGCGCCCACCGAACCCGACGCGGCCACATAGTGAGTGGTTGCAACCGCCCGGACGACGCCGGACGACGCAAGGGACGAACCGACGAGCACGAGTGCCGCGGTTGCCAGACGGAGTGACGAGGAGAATCTGCGTGTGGTGCTCACAGCACGAGAATGTAGCATGAACAGTCATGGACTCCCGTTGTCGGCCTGCCGCCTATCGAACAGTCGAAACTAGGTTGTGACAGTGGCCGGAGCACGCAAGCCCAGCGAGGACAAGCAGCCCGGGCGCAAGAGGCGCTCCCCCATCACCCGTGCAGAAGGAGAGCAGCGGCTGATCAACGCGGCCATCGAGTTGTTCGCCGAGAAGCCCTTCAGCGAGGTGGGGGTGCGGGAGATCGCCGCGCGTGCGGACGTGAACCATGGCTTTGTCCACACCTGGTTCGGCGGCAAGGGGCCCCTCATGGAGCGGGTCGCGCAGGTTCTCCTGGAGCGTCTCGCCGGGGACCTGAAGGAGACGCCGGCCGGCTCTCTCGCCGCCCAGCCGTTCGACCCCGACGTGCAGCTCGCGGTGCGCCTCGTGATGTGGCTGACCCTCGAGAACGGGGCACCGCCGGTCGTGCGCGACCAGGCGGTCATGAGGGCCCTTGCCGAGCGGTACGTGTCCGTGGAGGGCATGTCGCCGGACATCGCCCGGCTCGCCGCGCAGCAGGCGGTGGCAATCGCGATCGCGACGGTCATGTACGGCCCGCTCATCGACATCGACTCGAACGAGGCCGCGGCCCAGACCTTCGGGCTGTGGCGCCACATCGTGGGGTTGCTGGTCCAGCACCCGCCCGCATAGCCTGACCATGCCGGGCACCCGCCTGGCGAACACACCCCTTGCAGGGTTTGGGTGCAAGTCCCGACCGGCGGTCACAGCCCGCGAACCCCGTCACCTCGGTGGCGGGGCCGACCCGGTGGAATTCCGGAGCCGACGGTGAAAGTCCGGATGGGAGCAAGGAACAACTTCATGGGACAACATCGGGCGTCAACGCGCCGCGGTGCCGTGGACGCCGGCGTCATGCGACGTGCGCTGGGCGCCGCACGGACAGCGCGCCTCCGCGCGCGCCCGAACCCGTGGGTCGGTGCCGTGGTCGTGTGCGCAGACGGGCGCGAGTTCGAGGGGGCAACCTCCGCCCCGGGCGGGCCCCACGCCGAGATCGTCGCCATGGCAGCAGCCAGGGCAGCCGGCGCTGACCTCACCGGCTCCGTCCTCTATTCCACCCTGGAGCCGTGCAGCCACCACGGACGCACACCGCCGTGTACCGACGCGATCATCGGGGCCGGCATCGGCGAGGTCGTCATCGGCGTCACCGACCCCGACACGAAGGTGAGCGGGACCGGCACGACCGCGCTGCGCGGGGCAGGAGTCGAGGTCACCACCGGGGTCCTCGCCGACGAGATCACAGAGCAACTGCTTCCCTACCTCCACCACCGCTCCACCGGCCGGCCGTTCGTGGTGCTGAAGATGGCGGTGACACTGGACGGCCGCACCGTGGCACCTGCCGGCGGGCAGTGGATCACGGGCGAGACCGCGAGGAGACGGGTCCACGTGTTGCGCGCGGAGAGCGACGCGATCCTGGTCGGGGCCGGGACGGTAGCGACAGACGACCCGCAGCTGACGGTCCGCGACGCCGACGGCGCGTCGCCGCGGCGCATCGTGCTATCCCGCCACGGCATCGACCCTGCGGCACGGGTGAACCCGTGCACGGTGTGGGACGGCACGATTCCCGCGCTTCTCGACGCACTCGGCCGCGACGGGGTCCTCCAGTTGATGGTCGAGGGCGGGCCCACGGTTGCCGCCGCATTCCACGGTGCAGGCCTCGTGGACCGGTACGTGTTCCATGTCGCCCCGGTCATCTCCGGGGAGGCCTCCGCGCCCAGCGTCTTCGCCTCCGGCACTGGCCCGGCAGACGGACTCTCGGACAACCAACTCGTCAGTGCGGCCGTGCTCGGCGACGACATCGAACTCATACTCCAACCACGGAAAGCGACAGCAGCATGACCAGCGAGAACAGCACAGAGCGATTCGCCCCCATCGAGGAGGTCGTCGCCGCCATCGGCCGCGGCGAGATGGTCGTGATGGTCGACGACGAGGACAGGGAGAACGAGGGCGACCTCATCATGGCCGCGGAGTTCGCCTCGGCAGAGAAGCTGGCGTTCATCGTGCGCTTCTCAAGCGGCGTCGTATGCGCCCCGATGACGAACGAGCGTGCTGACGACCTGCGTCTCCCGCTGATGGTCGAGCAGAACACCGAGAGCCAGCGCACTGCTTTCACCGACACTGTCGACCTGATGGAGGGCATCACCACCGGCATCAGCGCCTCGGACCGGGCGGCGACACTGCGTGCGCTTGCCGACCCTTCGCACGCCTTCTCCGCCTTCGCGCGCCCCGGGCACATCGTCCCGCTCCGCGCCCGCGACGGCGGCGTGCTGAAGCGTGCCGGCCACACCGAGGCGTCGGTCGACCTCGCCCGTCTCGCGGGGTGCCAGCCCGTGGGCGTCATCTGCGAGATCCAGAACGACGACGGCACAATGATGCGGCTACCGCAGCTGCGTGAGTTCTGCCGGGAGCACAACCTGCTCCTCTCCTCCATCGCCGAGCTCATCGAGTACCGCAGGCACCACGAGCGGCTGGTGGAGCGCATGGGCGAGGCGAGCGTGCCGACCGAGTTCGGCGAGTTCACATGTGTGGCCTTCCGCAGCACGATCGACCAGGTGGAGCACCTCGCGTTCGTGAAGGGCGACGTGTCGACGGGTGAGCCGGTGCTCGTACGCGTGCACAGCGAGTGCCTGACAGGCGACGTGTTCGCCTCGCGGCGCTGTGACTGCGGCCCGCAGCTCGCGACGGCGATGGACCTCGTGTCGCGCGAGGGGCGGGGTGCCATCGTGTACCTGCGCGGCCACGAAGGACGCGGCATCGGCATCGGGCACAAGATCCGTGCGTACTCGCTGCAGGACAAGGGCCTCGACACCGTGGACGCGAACCTGGAGTTGGGCCTGCCCGTCGACAGCCGCGAGTACGGCATCGGCGCGCAGATTCTCGCAGACCTCGGGGTGCGGCAGCTCCGTCTCATGACCAACAACCCAGCCAAGTACGGCGGCCTGGGCGGCTACAACCTGGAGGTTGTCGAGCGCGTGCCGCTCAATACCGTCCCCACGCCGGAGAACGAGGCGTACCTGCGGACCAAGCGGGAGCGCATGGGCCACCTCATCAATCTCGACTCCAAGTGAGCACGGCAGCAACGGACGCAACGGACAAGGAGAACACATGACACGGGCAGGATCGAGCGGAGTTGACATGCCGGATCTCGACGGCGCGGGACTGCGCATCGGGATCATCTCGGCGCGCTTCAACGACCACATCGTGGTGCCGTTGCGCGACGGCGCACGACGGGCGCTCGCACGGACGGGTGTGCTCGACGGGGACGTCCTGGAGGCGTGGGTGCCGGGTGCGTTCGAGCTCCCGCTCGCGGCCAAGGCACTCGCGGAGACCGGGAAGGTCGACGCCATCATCTGCGTCGGCACGGTCATCCGGGGCGACACCCCCCACTTTGACTACGTCTGCAGCGAGGCGGCACGGGGCATCCAGCAGGCCCAGCTCGACACCGGGGTGCCCGTGATGTTCAGTGTGCTCACGGTGGACACCGAGCAGCAGGCGCTCGACCGCGTGGAGGGAAGGATCATGACGAACAAGGGTGAGGAAGCCGCCGAAGGTGCCGTGGAGATGGCCCTGCTGCTGAAGTGCCTGCGCGCCTGACTACACGCCGTTTCCGCCCGGGCCCCGGCCGGACACACACTCGCCCCCGGAAAGGGGCAGTCATGGCGTTCCTCGCGACACTCATCGTCGGTCTCGTGCTGACTTTCGCACCGGGGGCGCGCCAGCCCTCGCCCATCGAGACCGTGAGGAAGCTCGCATTCGCCACGCCGCTCCCGGAGTTCATCAGGACGGCAGACGACCCGCGTCGCGACCAGAGGCTGGCGTGGGACACCGACGGCTGCTCGGCACCCGTGGTCGGCAACGCCGGGAAGACCTACGACTTCACGAATGCATGCCGGCGCCACGACTTCGGTTACCGCAACCTGAAGCGGATCGACGGCGGGAAGTACTGGGACGAGACCGTGAGGGAGCGGGTCGACAAGGTGTTCCTGGCGGACATGCGCCGCGACTGCGCACCCAGGCCCACCGTCCAGCGCGCGACCTGCCGGAGCTGGGCCAACGTCTATTTCGCCGCGGTGCGGAACTTCTCCGGGTAGGCACCCCGCCCGCCGGTCACACGGCCCGCCCGGTGAGGAGACAGATCAACTGGTGCAGCATCCGCCCCGTGGCGCCCCACACCGTGTCCCCCTCTATCTCGAAGAAGTGGATGTCCACCTCGTTGCCCGACCGCACCCACTTCTCGTGGCGGTACGTGTCGGGGTGGGCCAGCTCGGCCAGGGGCACGTGCACAATCCTGTCGACCTCCGCGAGGTTCGGCCTGAGCAACGGCATGTCCGCGACGGTCGCCACGATCGGGTGGATCCTGCTCCGGCTGACCATGGTGCTCAGCCCGTCCAGTTCCCCGACGGGCGACACGAGGGCAGGGTCGAGGTTGACCTCCTCGTGGGCCTCGCGGAGCGCGGCCTGTAAGACGGTCTCGTTGCCGTCCACCCGGCCGCCGGGGAAGGACATCTCGCCCCGGTGGGTGCTGAGAAGCTGCGTGCGGCGGGTCAGGACCACGCTCGGCCCGTCCGGTGAGTCGTGCAGGGCGATCAGCACGGCGGACGTGCGCGCGCTGTCGTCGAACCCGGCCGGCGCAAAGGTCGACGCGTGCATGCCGGGTGTGCGCGTGCCGACCCGCTCGTCGAGCGCGGCGCGCAACGCGCCGAAATCAGTGAGCGGCCGGAGGTCAGCCCCCAGCCACGGTGCGTCACCTCCCGGGTACCAGTCATCCGGGCGCGGAATGTGCTGAGCACCCCCGCGTGCCACGGATCAACCGGACTGCTTGCCCGAAGGTGCCCAGCCGGATGACTTCAGCTCGGCGAGCACTTCTGCGAGCCCCGCGGTCTTCAAGTTCGCCAGGACGCGGCCGGGTTGTTCCTCGCCCTTCTCCCATGCTTCCCACGCGGTGAGCAGCTTGGTGAGATCAGGTGCGGGTCTCTCGAATGCCATGCACGAAGCGTACCGACATGAAGGCGAGAGCAGCCGCCGCAAGCAACAGCACCACCCGAGTGAACGGCTCGAACGAGACCATCACGGCGAGGGCCACACCTGCGGCTGCGAGCGCAAGATCGACGACACGGTGTGCGGCGCGGGGGAAGATGCGGAATGCGGCGAGCGGCCCGTCATGCATCGCAGTGCTCGCGAGGACGACAACCGCGGCGACCACGAGAGCTGTCTTGTCCTCGGACCGCACTGCTGCAGAAGCGAGGGCGAAACCGATCGCGTAGTCCACGAGTTGATGGACGAACGGGCGGGCAAGAAGGGGCTTCACCGGGGCC
>JBJTCK010000088.1:0-18393 GCA_046091825.1 Actinomycetota bacterium
GCACGTGCGCACGGTCGTGGGTGTGAACAGCCCGGCCCTTGCCTCACGCGCAGGCGAGCACTTCGACGGCATCAACGTGCGGTTCAACCACCCCGACAGGGCAGAGTTCGTGCGGCTCGCGCGCGCTGCGGCGGGGGACCGGCCGTTCGACGTGTCGGTGTGGGACTTCTTCTCCCCCGAGATGTGCGACGAGGGGCATCCCGCGAACCAGGCGTTCCGGTCGATCGGGATAGACCACGTGATCCTGCTCGTGCAGGGGGCACCGGACCCTGCGGTGATCGCGGCCTGTGCGTCCCGTCTGGGGTGAGTGTCAGGCGGCAGCGGCGGCCCTGAGCACGGGCACGCCGTTGGCCAGGCGCCACCGCACCGCCCGCGTGATGACGAAGCACATCATGGGGATCGTCACGTAGTTGATGTTCACCATGATCGAGTCGTCCAGCATGAACCCGTAGGCCATCCAGGACCCCGACGACGCGATCGTGATGGCCCAGCTGAGCACGGAGATCCCGTGGAGGTTCTTCTCCCGTGCCACGTGGACGACCGTCGGCAGCAACGATGATGCGGAGACCACGGTGGCTATCCATCCGACCACGGCGGCGGAGACCGGCACGCCGACCGAGAGCAGCACGGTGAGCGTGGCCGCGAAGCGCAGGATGAGCACCCTGTTCATTCTCTCCTGGCGGAGCATCACGGAACCGATGATCGACTGGGCCACGATGACGCTCACGTTGCTCACCCACACTGCGGCGATGCCCTCCTGCAGTCCGTAGGCAACCCAGAGCGCGGCACCGACCATGCCGTGGAGGGTGGCGAACGGACTGATGCCGTGCGTGGTGTCGTGACGGACGGTCCGCCACACCTGCGGCCACACGAAGGCGATGCTCGAGACCGTGCACCACACGCCCCAGGCGTCGGTGGGGCTCACTTGCCGACGACCAGGTTGACCGTGCGGCCGGGGACGACGATCGTCTTGAGGGGGTCCTTGCCGCCGAGCGCGGCCTGAACCTTCTCGTCCGCGAGGGCGGCGGCCAGGTGCTCCTCCTGCGAGGCGGACGGGGAGACCGTGATGCGCGAGCGGACCTTGCCGTTCACCTGCACGGGGACCTCCACGGTGTCCTCGACCAGCAGTGCGGGGTCGGCCTGCGGGAAGGGCACGTACGTGACGGAACCCGTGTTGCCGAGCCGGTCCCACAGTTCCTCGCCGAGGTGCGGGCACACGGGCGAGAGCATCTGGGCCATCGCTGTGACGACCTCGCGTGGCGAGGTGCCCGCGGTGTTCACGTGCTGGGTGAGTGCGTTGTTCAGCTCGATCAGCTTCGCGATGGCTGTGTTGAAGCGCAGGCCCTCCATGTCGGCGTCCACCCCCGCGATGGTGCGATGCAGGGCACGGCGGAGGCCATCGGGCGCGTCGCCGTCCGTGACGATCGATGCGCCGGTGTCCTCGTCGACGGCGTTGCGCCAGAGGCGCTGAACGAAGCGCTGCATGCCGACCACGTCGCGCGTGTTCCACGGGCGGGAGGCGTCGAGCGGGCCCATGGACATCTCGTAGAGGCGGAAGGTGTCGGCACCGAACTCGTCGTACATCTCGTCTGGCGTGACGATGTTCTTCAGGCTCTTGCCCATCTTGCCGTACTCGCGTGCGACCGGCTCGCCGTTCCACGAGTAGGTGCCGTCCGTCTCCGTCACCTCGGAGGCGGGCACGGCCTGGCCGCGCGCGTCGCGGTACGCGTACGCCTGGATGTAGCCCTGGTTGTAGAGGCGGTGGAACGGCTCCTCGCTGCTCACGTGGCCGAGGTCGAAGAGCACCTTGTGCCAGAAGCGCGCGTACAGAAGGTGCAGCACGGCGTGCTCCACGCCGCCCACGTACAGGTCGACGCCGCCGGTGTGGCCGTCATGGCGCGGCCCCATCCAGTAGCGCTCCACCTCGGGGTCCACGAAGGCGTCCTCGTTGGTGGGGTCGAGATAGCGCATCTCGTACCAGCACGACCCCGCCCACTGCGGCATCACGTTCACCTCGCGGGTGTACGCGAGAGGGCCGTCTCCGAGGTCCAGGGTGACCTGCGTCCACTCTCTCACGCGGGCGAGCGGCGGGACCGGGTCGCTCACGGAATCGTGGGGGTCGAGCGCGGTCGGCTTGAAGTCGGCCAGTTCCGGCAGGAGGACGGGCAGCTCGGACTCCGGCACCGCGTGCGGCCTGCCGTCCTCGTCGTAGACGACGGGGAATGGCTCGCCCCAGTAGCGCTGGCGCGAGAACAGCCAGTCACGCAGGCGGTACGTGGTGGTGGGCTCGCCCAGTCCGTTCGTGGCGAGCCAGGTGTTGATCCGTGACTTTGCCTCGGCCACGCTCGTCAGGCCGTCGAGGCTCACCGAATCGTTGGAGGAGTTGATGACGGTGCCGTCGCCCACGAAGGCCTCGGGCCACGCGGTGCAATCGGCTGTGGGCTCGATGCCGCGGGCGGCGAACCAGTCTGCGGGCGGCATCTGCGTGGCGACGACGGGCAGGCCGTGGGTGCGCGCGAACTCGAAGTCGCGCTGGTCGCCGCTCGGCACCGCCATGATCGCGCCGGTCCCGTAGCCCATGAGCACGTAGTCGGCGGTCCACACGGGAACCTCGGCACCGTTCACGGGGTTCACGGCAGTCGACCCGGTGAAGACGCCTGTCTTTTCCTTCGTGTCGTCCTGGCGGTCTGCCTCGGCCTTTGCCGCCGCTGCCGACACGTAGGCCTCGACCTCCGAGCGCCTGTCGGCGGTGGTGAGGGCAGGAACGAGCGGATGCTCGGGGGAGAGCACCATGAACGTGGCGCCGAAGAGCGTGTCCGGCCGCGTGGTGAAGACCTCGATGCCGCCGGCGGGGGAGGAGAACGTGACGCGGGCACCCTCGCTGCGGCCGATCCAGTTCCGCTGCATGAGCTTGATGGGCTCCGGCCAGTCGAGGCGGTCGAGATCGTCGACCAGCCGGTCCGCGTATGCGGTGATCCGCATGACCCACTGCTTCATGTTGCGCTTGAAGACGGGGTAGTTGCCGATGTCGCTGCGGCCCTCTGCGGTGACCTCCTCGTTCGCGAGGATCGTGCCGAGGCCCGGGCACCAGTTCACCGGCGCGTCGCTCAGGTAGACCAGCCGGTGGGCATCCAGCACGTCGCGCCGCTCCCCGGCGGAGAGCTGCGACCAGTCGCGTCCGTCGTCCGTGCGCCGCGCACCCGACTCGAACTCAGTGACAAGTTCGCTGATGCGGCGGGCGCGGCCGGCGGCGGGGTCGTACCAGCTCTCGAAGATCTGCAGGAAGATCCACTGCGTCCAGCGGTAGAACGACTCGTCCGTGGTGCTGATGCTGCGGCGCGGGTCGTGGCCGAGACCGAGGCGGCGCAGCTGCCGGCGCATGTTGGCGATGTTCTGCTCCGTGTTGACGCGCGGGTGCACGCCGGTCGCGATCGCGTGCTGCTCGGCGGGCAGGCCGAAGCTGTCGTAGCCGAGTGAGTGGAGCACGTTGAAGCCCTACATGCGCTTGTAGCGCGCGAAGACATCCGTGCCGATGTAGCCGAGCGGGTGCCCCACGTGGAGGCCGGCGCCAGAGGGGTACGGGAACATGTCCAGCACGAACAGTTTCTCCCTGCCGGCGAGCCTGTCCGGGTCCGCGAGCGGGCCTGCCGGGTTCGGCGCGTCGAACGTGCCGTTCTGCTCCCAGTGGTCCTGCCAGCGCGACTCGATCCGGGCGGCGAGCGAGGCCGTGTAGCGGTGCGGCGGCGGGCCGGACGAATTCGCGGCGGTCGGGGGGTTTTTGCTCATGACCGTGCCATCCTATTTCCGTGTCGAAGCAACGCCCTCGTTCCCGCGGCCGCCAGCCGAAGGGCGGCTCCTCGCACGGTTACCCGCGCACCGCCAGGCTCTCCGAGGTGCTGCGCGAGGTCATCGCCGACGAGCTGACGCGCATCGACGACGAGCGCCTGGACCTGGTCACCGTCACGTCCGTGGACGTCGACCCGGAGATGAACCGGGCGATCGTCTACTACGACTCGATGAAGGGCGAGGAGGGCGACGCAGGCATCCAGGAGGCCCTGGGGGAGCACCGGGCCCGCATGCAGGCGTCCATCAACCGCCAGATGCACGCCCGCAAGACGCCGATCCTCTCGTTCCGGCCGGACGAAGTCATCCGCGCGGCAGAGCGCATCGATGAGCTCCTGCGCCGGAAGCCCGACACGTCGCCGCTTCCCTCGGCCGACGAGCCAGACGACAACGCCGAGTAGCCGTGGGCCGGCGGCGCATCCCCGAGACGCACGGACTTGTGCTGCTCGACAAGCCGGCAGGCTGGACCAGCCACGACATCGTGGCGAAGCTGCGCAAGACGCTGGGAGAGCGCCAGATCGGCCACGCCGGCACGCTCGACCCGGACGCCACGGGGCTCCTCGTGATCGGTGTGGGAAACGGCACCAGGCTCATGCGCTTCCTCGGGGACATGGACAAGACGTACGCGTGCGAGATCGTGTTCGGGGCGACCACCGACACCCTCGATGACTCCGGCACCGTGACCGGCACGTTCGACACCGGCACCGTGGACGTGGAAGCGGCCCGTGCGATCATCGCAGAGAGATTCACCGGGGGGATCATGCAGGTGCCCCCGATGGTGTCGGCCCTCAAGGTGGACGGCAGGCCGCTGCACCAGCTCGCCCGCGAGGGCAAGGAGGTGGAGCGCACGCCCCGGCCCGTCACGGTGCACTCGTTTGGGGTGGAGGCGACGGGAGAGCCGAACGTGCTGGCGGCGCGGGTGCATTGCGGCTCGGGCACCTACGTGCGGTCGCTCGGGGCCGACCTGGCCGAGGCGATGGGGAACGGGGCGCACATCCGCAGGCTGCGACGCTTCTCCACGGGCCCGTTCCGCATCGAGGATGCGTGCACAGTCGAGGCTCCGGTGCTGCGGCCCGTTGAGGAGATGGTCGCCCACCTGAACGGCCACGTGCTCGACGAGCAGGCACTCGATGACACGCTCTATGGGCGCGTCAGGGATGCATGGGACGATGAGGGTCCGTGGGCTGCTCTCGACGCCACGGGGTCCCTCGTGGCCGTGTTCGAGCCGTTCCGCGACGGGCTCGCCAAGCCGACCGTCGTGTTCGGGGGGCGGTGACCGTGGGAATCGACGGGGCGCAGCGGGTGCCGAGGCCGGACTGTGCCGAGCCGGTGCGGTTCGCGGTGATGAAGCAGCAGTGGCGCGATCTCGCCTATGTCCATTTCGCGTACGACCCGGCCATGGTGCAGGCACTCTTGCCCGAGGGCCTCGAGGTCGACACGTGGGAGGGAAAGGCGCAGGTGGGCCTCATCCCTTTCTCGATGCGGCGCATCTCCTTCCCGTTCACGCCGCCGGTGCCGTGGCTGGGCTCGTTCCCCGAGATCAACGTGCGCACCTACGTTCTGCGCGACGGCGTGCCCGGGGTGTGGTTCTTCTCGCTCGACGTGAACAGGTTGCTGCCCGCTGTGGTCGCACGCCTCACGTACCGCCTGCCGTACTGCTGGGGGCTGGCGACGAACGAGGTGGTGGGCAGCACGCTGCGCACGACGGTCTCGCGGCGGTGGCCGTCGCGCGGGGCGGATGCGCGGATCGAGGTACTCATCGGGGAGCCGATCCCCGAGCCCACTGCTTTCGAGCACTTCCTCACCGCGCGCTGGGGCCTCTATTCGTCCGCCGGCAGGGGCAGGCTGCGCTACGCACCTGTCGACCACCCGCGCTGGGGGCTCCACCGCGCGACTCTCGCGTCGCTCGATGAGTCGCTCTTCGCTGCGGCCGGTCTCCCTTTACCATCGGGCGATCCGCACTGCATGTGGTCGCCCGGCGTGCCCGTTCGCATCGGTCTCCCGCGCCGCGCGTGACCGCACGCAGATAGCGTTCCGCGCCGTGGAAGTCATCAGGGACCTCTCGGCACCTACGCCCGGAAGCGTGAGGTCGGTGCTCACGGTCGGCATGTACGACGGCGTCCATGTCGGGCACCGCACGGTCATCGCGCAGGTGCGCGAGCGTGCCGCCGCGTCCGGCGCCCGCTCCGTGGTGGTCACCTTCGACCGCCACCCGATGAGCATCGTGCGCCCAGGGTCGGAGCCGCGGCTTCTCACCACCCTCGACCAGAGGCTCGAACTGCTCGCATCCACAGGGGTGGACGCCACTGCAGTGGTCTCCTTCGACGACGCACAGTCCCACGAGACCGCGCCGGCGTTCGTGGAGCGCGTGGTCGTGGGCGCCCTCAGGGCCACAACGGTGATCGTGGGGAGCGACTTCCACTTCGGGCACATGCGGCAGGGCAACGTCACGTTGCTTCGCGAGATGGGCGAGCGCCACGGCTTCACGGCCGAACCGGTGCGCCTGGTGCCGCGCGCGGACGGTGTGGACGAGCCAGTGAGCAGCACCGCCATCCGCCGTGCGCTCGCGGGTGGCGAGATCGACACCGCGAACCGCATGCTCGGAAGGCCGCACGAGATCCGGGGCACCGTGATCGATGGCGACAAGCGCGGCCGCACGATCGGGTTCCCCACGGCGAACGTGGTGGTGCCGGAGGGCATGTGCATCCCCGCAGACGGCGTGTACGCGGCGGTGTACCGCCGACCGGACGGCACGGAGCACCCGTGTGCCGTGAACATCGGGCGCCGGCCCACCTTCTACAACGACGCCCAGCACTCGCTCATCGAGGCGCACCTGCTCGACTTCGCCGGTGACATCTACAGCGAGGCTGCGGCGGTGCAGTTCCTCGCGTTCCTGCGCAGCGAGAAGCGCTTCGCAGGCCTCGACGAACTGAAGGCGCAGTTGGTGCTGGACATCGAGCACGCGCGAAACGCGGTGCTGGCGCGCCGCGGCCGTCTCTAATGGGCCGGCAACCGGATCATTCGCCCGCCACCGGGGACAGGATCCCGTAGGAAGTGTTGCGCTGGGCGAGGGTCCGCCGCAGTGGTGCCACGATCTCGCCGAACTTCCCCTCCGTCATGCCCTGGCCGTGGTTCGCGCCGGCCGCACGGCTGATGTTCTCGTCCATCAACGTGCCGCCCAGGTCGTTGCAGCCCGCCTGGAGCAACTGCGACGCGCCGGACACTCCGATCTTCACCCAGCTCACCTGCACGTTGTCGATGAGGCCGTCGTAGACGATGCGGCCAACGGCGTGCATGAGCACCGTCTCGCGGAAGGTGGGGCCGCGGCGTGACTTCTTCTGCAGGTAGATGGGCGAGGCCATGTGCACGAAGGGCAGGGGGATGAACTCGGTGAAGCCACCCGTCTCCTTCTGCAGGTCGCGAGTGACGACCATGTGCCTGGCCCACGAGTCCGGGCTCTCCACGCTGCCGTACATGATCGTGATGTTGGAGTGCAGGCCGATCCCGTGGGCCTGGCGGTGGCACTCCAGCCACTCCTCGGTGTTCACCTTGTCGCTGCAGATGACGGCGCGGACCTCGTCGTCCAGGATCTCGGCGGCGGTGCCGGGGAGCGAGGCGAGCCCTGCATCCTTCAGCCGCTGCAGGTAGTCGCGCAGGGACTCCCCATTGCGGCGCGCGCCCTCGGTGACCTCGAGCGCTGTGAAGCCGTGTACGTGCATGTCGGGCACTGCGCTCTTCACGGCGCGCGTGACGTCGATGTAGTAGTCGCCGTCGAAGTCCGGGTGGATGCCGCCCTGCAGGGTCACTTCTGTGGCGCCGAGCGCGGCCGCCTCCACGGCACGGTCCGCGATGTCGTCGAGCGTCAGCAGGTACGGGGTGCCGCGCAGGTTGAGCGACATCGGCCCCTTCGAGAACCCGCAGAACCGGCACTTGTAGGTGCAGACGTTCGTGTAGTTGATGTTGCGGTTGTGCACCCACGTGACGGTGTTGCCCACGGCGGCGAAGCGCAGCTCGTCGGCATAGTCGGCAATGAGGCCGACCTCCGGGCCGCGGGCACGGAACAGGTCCACGATCTCGTCTTGCCCGACCTCCTGGCCGGCGCGGTGGCCCTCGATGATCTCGGCGATGCGTCCGCGTGCCGAGGGCCGCGGGTGCGGGACCAGTTCCGGCGGCCTCACGTTGGCGCCTGAGTACCACTGGGTGGACTTGTGCCCCACCAGCACCACCTCTGCACCGTCGTGCACCACGTCGGCGGCAGTGACGCGCTCGGGCCACACCGCGCCGGGGTCGTCGCGGCCGAGCGACTCCGCGTCCGTGCGGTCCATCACCGGGAAGCGGAGCTGCTCGTCCAGCCACTGCGCGGGACGGGAGGCGAACTCCGGGTAGATCGTGAGGCGCGGCGCGAGGGCGAACCCGCGGTCCTCTGTGACGCGGCGCAGGATGTCGAGCGCGGGCCACGGGCGCTCCGGGTTCACGTGGTCGGCGGTGACGGGGGAGACGCCGCCCCAGTCGTCGATGCCCGCATCGAGGAGCACGCCGAAGTCGTCGCTGAGGTTCGGCGGCGCCTGCAGGTGCACCGACGGTGGCAACAGCAGTCGTGCCGCGGCAATCGACCACAGGTACTCGTCTTCGGGGCACGGCTTCGCACGGTGCATCGCGGTGCCGGCCTTCGGCAGGAAGTTCTGCACGATGACCTCCTGCAGGTGCCCCCACTTCTCATGGGCGGCGGCGAGGAGCATCAGGGCCTCGATGCGGTCGCGCCTGGTCTCGCCGATCCCCACGAGAATCCCGCTCGTGAACGGGATCTGCAGTTCCCCGGCGGAGCAGAGTGTGTCGATGCGGCGCTGTGGTTCCTTGTCGGGGGCGCCGCGGTGGCACTCGAGGTCGTCGCGGAGCGACTCGAGCATCATGCCCTGAGAGGGGGAGGCCCGCCGGAGCAGGGCGAGCTCGTCTGCGTGCAGCGCGCCGGCATTCGCGTGGGGCAGCAGCCCGGTCTCGTCGAGCACGAGCCGTGCCATGTCGTGCAGGTAGTGCACCGTGGAGTCGTAGCCGTTCGTGCGCAACCAGTCGGCGGCGACCTCGTAGCGCAACTCGGGCCGCTCGCCCAGGGTGAAGAGGGCCTCGTGGCACCCCGTGCGGGCCCCCTGCCGCGCGACCGCGAGGACCTCGTCGGCTGTCATGTACGGCTTCTCGAGGCGCGCCGGCGGCTGGGCGAAGGTGCAGTACCCGCACTTGTCGCGGCACAGCATGGTGAGAGGGATGAAGACCTTTGGGGAGAAGGTCACACGGGTGCCGTGGGCTGCGTCGCGCACGGCGCGCGCCCGGGCCATGAGTACACCGAGCGGGGCGTTGACCAGGTCGTCGACGAACGAGTCGTCGGGAGGGGAGAGCAGCTCTTCGCGCGTGTACTGGCGAGACAAGACAGCACCTTTCAGGTGGTTCGGACCGATGTGTTGTGCCAGTGCCGGCCGGGCGGAGGAGGAAAGAGCTAGAGAATCCCCCTGCGCCGGTGATGACCGCGCACCGTCACTGTACAGGGGCAGGGTTCAGGACGGGCTGTCGGACGCGCCGCCCGCGAGCGTCTCGAACATGGCCCGCACGTTGTGGGTGCCGATCGGGACGCGGTGGCCCGTGCGGCTGATGAAGCTCAGCTGCACCCCCGTGGCGGGGTCGAGGACCGTGAAGACCTGCTCGTGGCCGTCGGAGTCCACGATGACGTCGGTGAGCCTCGGCACTCCTGCTGCGTCCAGGGCATCGCGGGTGAACCCGGCATTCAGGACCTCGATGGCGATGTGCTGCACGCCGGACCCGTGGGCCGCCAGCTGCGCACGCACCGCGGGGTTGTGGTCGGGGCCCACGAGGACCACGGTGACCCCGCCGGCCTCGGCCGACACCACCGCGGTGTCGTCGGTGGTCTCGATGCGGAAGCCCATGCCCTCGAAGAAGCGCGATGCCTCGGCCACGTCCTCAACGGCGACGACCACGTGGTCGATGCGGCATGCGACGGTGTCGAGCTCGCTGCGCCTGTCGTCGCCGGCTTCCTTCACCGGCGCGGGCTCCGCGCGGGACTCTGCCACCTCGATACGGTGCGTCTCGGCGAGGAGCGTGCGGAAGATCTGCTCGGCGAAGTCGGCGTCCACGCCCGTGTCGATCGCCCACTGGCGCCGGGTGGCAAGGACCGAGCGCACGCGCGCCGGCTGGATCACTGTCGCGCCGGTCTCGGCCTTGATTTCGGCCACCTCGGTGCACACCTGCAGGCGGCGCGCGAGCAGGTCGACCATCGCGCGGTCAATCGCGTCGATCTCGTTGCGGAGGTCATCCAGGGACGCCACGGCAGTCCTCAGTCCCGGCCGGCCATCAGGCGCTCGACGTGCTTGGCGAGGACGTCCACCTCGATGTTGACCCTGTCGCCGGGCCGGCGCACCCCGAGGGTCGTGACCTCGGTGGTGTGCGGGATGACCGCAACCTCGAAGGTGTCGTGCGTCAGGTTGAACACCGTGAGCGAGATGCCGTCGATGGTGCACGACCCCTTCTCGACCATGTAGCGCATGAGGTCCTGCGGGACCCTGATGACGAGCCCGGGGGCGGGCGCGACGATCTCGCCGACGGCATCCACGTGCCCGAGGACGATGTGGCCGCCGAACCGCTCCCCGAGGGCCATCGGCCTCTCGAGGTTCACGGGGTCGCCCGGGGCGAGCGCACCGAGGTTCGTGCGGGAGTAGGTCTCCTCCGTCACGTCGGTCTCCCACCAGTCGGGGCCGGAATCCACGAGAGTGAGGCAGCAGCCGTTGACGGCGATGGAGGCCCCCATCCCGGACCCGTCCAGGACCGTGCAGGCGTTGATGCGCAGCCGCCCGCCCTGCCGGGATGCCACCGTGCCCAATTCCTCGACGATCCCGGTGAACATGGGATGGAGACTAATCCCGGGCAGGGTTGGAACCCATGGGCGGTTCTCATAGCCTTGAGTCGTCCGCGTGGGCCCCGGCGCACGCGAGATGCCACCTGCGGCAGGCCGCGGGGGCGTGACCCTCACGAAAGAAGGATCCATGTCCACCAAGGACACAGTTGCCGCGTTCGGCAAGCACGCAACCGACACCGGTTCGTCCGACGTCCAGATTGCACTGGTCACCGAGCGCATCAACCACCTCACAGAGCACCTGAAGACCCACCCCAAGGATCACCACAGCCGTCGCGGCCTGTTGATGCTGGTGGGTCGCCGCCGCCGCATGCTCGACTACGTCCGTGACCGGGACATCACCCGGTACCGCGAACTCGTCGCCAAGCTCGGCCTGCGTCGATAAGACGCGTTTCCCGGCCCCGCGTCGGGAAGAATCAAAGAACTCCGTCGGCCAACAGAAGTTGTCGGTTGTCAGTGGAGGGTTCCGCGCCACCTGTTTCCGGGGCGGGCTCCTTGACTGGGAACCGGCGCCGCGCCGGCGGATACAACCCCGCTCGGGCATGAGCCCGCGCAAGAAAAAAGGAAGTATCCCCAATGGCTGACGCCATCACAGTGTCGGGCCCCGTCTCGGGCACCGACAAGACCCTCACCTTCGAGACCGGCAAACTCGCCACCCAGTCCATGGGCGCCGTGGTTGCCACCATCGGCGGCACCACCGTGTTCGCCACCGCCAACGCCGCCCGCGGGGTGCGCGACGGCATCGACTTCTTCCCGCTCACGGTCGACGTCGAAGAGCGCGCATATGCCGCCGGGAAGATCCCCGGTGCGTTCTTCCGCCGCGAGGGACGCCCGAGCGAGCAGGCCATCCTGACCTGCCGCCTCACGGACCGCCCGCTGCGCCCTGCCTTCCCCGACGGGTACCGCAACGAGACCCAGGTCGTGCTCACGATCCTCGGCGTGGACATGCAGAACCCCCACGACGTCATCTCCATCAACGCCGCCTCGGCCGCGTTCATGGTGTCGGGCATCCCCTTCGAGGGCCCGATCGGCGCGGTGCGCCTGGCGTACTCGCAGGACGGCAAGTGGATCCCGCACCCCACCTACCAGGAGGGCGAGGACGGCACTTTCGAGATCGTCGTCGCGGGCCGCGAGCTCGACAACGGCGACGTCGCCATCATGATGGTGGAGGCCGGCGGCTCCGAGAAGTCGTTCGAGTTCTACGAGTCCGGCGCGCCGAAGGTGAACGAGGGCGTCATTGCCGACGGTCTCGAGGCCTCCAAGACCTGGATCAAGGAGTCCATCGCGCTGCAGCGTCGTCTCGTCGCGTCGGTGATCGCCACCAAGGGGCCGATCACGCCGCTGTCGTACACGCCCGTCCTCGACTACACCGACGAGGTGTTCGCCGCGGTCGAGCGCGTCGCCACGCCGAAGCTCTCGAACGCAATCACCATCGCGCTGAAGGCCGACCGCAACGCGGCGACCGACGCGGCAGGTGACGAGACGGTGAAGGAACTCTGCGGCGAGGGCGGCCAGTTCGCCGGCCAGGAGAAGGCCGTCAAGGAGGCCGTCCGCAGCCTGACCAAGAAGCTCGTGCGCAAGCGCGTGGTGGAGCAGGGCATCCGCATCGACGGCCGCGGACCGAAGGACCTGCGCCCCGTGTCCTCTGAGGTCGGCGTGCTGCCGACAGCACACGGCACGGGCCTCTTCCAGCGCGGCGAGACCCAGGTGCTCAACGTGTGCACCCTCGCGATGCCGCGCATGAACCAGATGCTCGACACGCTCGGCCCGGACAACGAGAAGCGCTACATCCACCACTACAACATGGCCCCCTGGGCGAACGGCGAGACCGGCCGCGTCGGCTCCCCGAAACGCCGCGAGATCGGCCACGGTGCGCTCGCCGAGCGTGCCCTGCTGCCGGTGGTGCCCAGCCAGGAGGACTTCGCGTACGCGATCCGCCTGGTCAGCGAGGTCATGTCATCGAACGGCTCCACCTCCATGGCGTCCGTCTGCTCCAGCAGCCTCTCGCTGATGGACGCGGGCGTTCCGATCAAGGCGCCCGTCGCCGGCATCGCCATGGGCCTCATCTACGCCGAGGGCAAGTACCTCACCCTCACCGACATCCTCGGTGCCGAGGACGCGTTCGGTGACATGGACTTCAAGGTCGCCGGCACCGCCGACGCGGTCACTGCGCTGCAGCTCGACACCAAGATCGACGGCATCCCTGCCGACGTCCTGGCCGCCGCGCTCCAGCAGGCCCGCGACGCTCGCATGGCGATCCTCGACAACATGAACACGGCGCTCTCCGCGCCGCGTCCCGAGGTCGCGGCTACCGCGCCGAAGATCGTGTCCTTCACCATCCCGCTCGACAAGGTCGGCGAGGTCATCGGGCCGAAGGGCAAGGTCATCAACACCATCCAGCAGGAGACGGGTGCGGACATCGCCGTCAGCGACGACGGTGCCGTCGGCATCGTCACCATCGGCTCGCCGGACAACGCGAAGGTCGAGGAGGCGCGCTCGCGCATCCTCGCCATCGTCGACCCGCCGACCGCGGAGCTCGGTGCCGTGTACAACGGCCGCGTCGTGAGCATCACCAAGTTCGGTGCGTTCGTGAACATCCTCCCCGGCCGTGACGGTCTGGTGCACATCAGCAAGCTCGGCAAGGGCAAGCGCGTGAACAACGTGGAGGACGTGCTGGAGCTCGGCCAGGAGATCGAGGTCCGCGTGGACGACATCGACGACAAGGGCAAGGTCAGCCTGACCCCAGTCGGCGAGGGCTACGACAACGTCGAGTTCGACCAGTCCGGTGAGGGCGGCGAGCGCCGTGAGCGCCGTGACCGTGACGACCGCGGCGGCCGCGACCGTGACCGTGACCGTGGCGGGCGAGACCGTGACCGTGGCGGCCGTGACCGTGACCGTGGCGAGCGCTCCGAGCGCCGTGACCGTGACGACCGCGGCGGGAGCGACCGCAGCGAGCGCAGCGGGAGCGACGTCGTCGAGGTGTCCTTCGAGGACGAGTTCGACAGCGAGATCGCGAACGAGCTCGGCGACCTCGGCCCGGGCGGCCGTGCGGGCGGCAACGACCGTGACGACCGCGGCGGACGTGACGACCGCGGCGGCCGCGGGGGAGACCGCAACCGTCGTCGCCGCTAGATGACCAGACGGCTACGGTGACCCCCATGACGAGAGTGGGAGTTGTCGGGGCCGCAGGACGCATGGGCGCCACCGTGTGCGACGCAGTCGCCGCGGCGGACGGCCTGGAGCTTGTCGCCGCCATCGACGTCGTCGGTGGCGGCGGTTCTGTCCACGGGCTCACCGTGCAGAGGGAACTGAAGGCCCTCGCCGACGCTGGTGCCGAGGTGGTGGTGGACTTCACCGTGGCCGAGGCCGCCCGCAGCACGCTTCCGTGGCTGGCTCTCCACGGCATGCACGCTGTGGTCGGCACCACGGGTTTCTCCGATGACGACATCGCATCGTTCCGCTCGGCGTTCACCGGCAGCAACTGCCTCGTTGCCGCGAACTTCGCCATCGGGGCGGTGCTCATGATGAAGTTTGCCGAGCAGGCTGCGCCCTACTTCGAGACTGCCGAGATCATCGAGTTCCACCACAACGCCAAGGCCGACGCGCCGAGCGGCACCGCCATGGCGACCGCGCGGCGCATGGCGGCGGCCTCGGACGAGTGGGCCGCCGACCCGACCAGGCACGAGGTCATCCCCGGGGCACGCGGCGGCGTGGGGCCTGGCGGCATCCATGTGCACGGAGTGCGCATGGTCGGCATGACGGCGTCGCAGGAGGTCATCCTCGGAACTGCGGGCCAGACGCTCGTCATCAGGCACGACTCCAACGACCGCGTGTCCTTCATGCCAGGGGTGGTGCTCGCGTGCCGGAAGGTGGCAGGTCTGCCCGACCGGCTCACCTCGGGCATCGACTCGCTCCTCTGAGCCGGTACCGCGCCGTCGTTGCGCCTCGGCCCGGAAAAGCAAAGAGCCCGCCCCTCGCGGGACGGGCTCTCCACATGGGGGCTGTGGTCAGCCGAGTGCCTTGATGGCTGCGTCGTAGTCGGGCTCCTGGCCGATCTCGGGGACGAGCTCGGTGTGGACCACGTTGCCGGCCTCGTCGGCGACGACCACGGCACGTGCGAGAAGGCCACCGAAGGCGCCCTCGTTCATGCCCACGCCGAACGCCCTGCCGAAGTCGGTGCGGAACGAGGAGGCGGTCTGCACGTTGCTGAGACCCTCAGACCCGCAGAAGCGGCCCTGGGCGAACGGCAGGTCCGCCGAGACGCACACCACCACGGTGTTGTCGAGCGAGGAGGCCAGCTCGTTGAACTTGCGCACGCTGGTGGCGCACACCGGTGTGTCGACGCTGGGGAAGATGTTAAACACCACCCGCTTGCCGGCAAACGCCGAGTGGTCGAAGTCGGCGAGGTTCCCGCCCGTGAGCGAGTATGAGGGCAGTGACTTGCCGGGCACGGGGAGGTCTCCCACCGTGTTCACCGGGTTGCCGCCGAATGCTGTCTGTGCCATGTCTTGTCCTTCTTTTTGGGTCTTGCTGTTGTCAGTCCGTGTTGTCCGCGGTCTCTTCGGGAAGATCGGGCGACTTCCGCCTGGCGCTCTGGAAGAACGTCACGGCGAAGAGGCCCCCGACGATCCACCACTGGTAGTCGTTGATCCAGCCGACGACAGACTCGATCTGGTCCTCGACTTGCTTCCCACCGAACCACAACACCACCAGGCGGACCGCTATTCCGCCCGCGGCGATCGCGGCAAAGCGGCGCGGGGCCATCCGGAGGTGCCCGACCAGCAGGCAGACGATGTTCGAGCCGGGCATGAGGAAGACCGCCAGCCAACCGGCCTTGCGGGTGACCCGTTCCGTCACGTGGTAAATCCTCGGCATCTCGCCCACCTGGGACTCCGTCCAGGCGAGGGCCCGCTCGCCGTACCAGCGGCCCACGAAGAAGAGCGCCAGGGCGGCCACCATCAGGCGGACGAACCCGACCCCGAAGAAGGTGAGGGCGTCCACGTACGGGATGGACCCGAGCAGGTTCCTGTTGCGGGAACTGAGCGCGAGGGTGAGCAGCGGGCGCTCGTCGACGAGGGCCGGCCCCATGTTCGTGCCGATGGTCCCGATCGTGAACAGGAACGCGGTGAAGATGACGAGGGCCCTGCGCACGGCGGGCACGGTATCGGGGCCCGCGACTTTTTTCCCGTCAGCGGGCGGTTGGTACGGTGGGTCACCGCGGGTGCGGAACCCGCACACGAGATGGGGGAGTCCATGAAGGGCCTGATGCAGCCGACCCAGTTGACGATCAAGTACCTGTTCGACCGTGCGGAGAGGTACCACCGCGACAAGACGGTGACCACCGCGACAGCCACCGGCACCGAGACGGTGACCTACGGCGAGTGGGCCGACCGCACGCGCAGGATCGCCTCCGCTCTCGACACGCTCGGCATCTCCGCCACCGGCCGTGTGGCCACGTTCGCGTGGAACACTGCCCGACACCTGGAGCTCTACTTCGCCGCCCCGTGCAGCGGGCGCGTCCTGCACACGCTCAATATCCGCCTGTTCCCGGAGCAGCTCACCTACATCGTGAACCACGCCGAGGACGAGATCATCTTCTGCGACACCTCGCTGTGGGCGCTGCTGGAGCCGCTGGTGCCGACCTTCACCACCGTGAAGCACCTCGTGTTCATGAACGACGGCAAGGGTGCCGCGCCCGCGTCCGTTCCCGGCATCCAGGTGCACGACTACGAGGCGCTCGTGGCGGCCGCGCGGCCGGCGGTGTGGCCCGTCATCGCAGACGAGAACCAGGCAGCGAGCATGTGCTACACCTCCGGCACCACCGGCAACCCGAAGGGCGTCGTGTACTCGCACCGCAGCACGTACCTGCACACGATGGCGACCATGATGACCGACTCCGTCGGCGTTGGTGAGTCCGACGTGATCCTGCCTGTCGTGCCGATGTTCCACGCGAACTCCTGGGGCCTCGCCCACGCGGGCGTGGCATCCGGCGCCGACCTTGTGATGCCCGGGCCGGACCTCAGCGGCCCCGCAGTCGCGAAGCTGATCGTTGACCAGAAGGTCACGGTTGCGGCTGGCGTGCCGACCATCTGGATGGCGGTGCTGCCCGAACTGAAGGGCAAGGACACCTCGGCGCTGCGCTGCATACCGTGCGGCGGCTCCGCAGTGCCGAAGGCGCTGAGCGAGGCGTACCGGGAGCAGACCGGACTGCCCATCCTCCAGGCCTGGGGCATGACGGAGACCAGCCCCATCGCCGCCGTCTGCACGCTCTCGAAGGCCGACCGTGCGCTGCCCCAGGAGCAGCAGGCGGACCTGCGCACCACCGTGGGTCTCATCGCGTTCGGCGTGGAGATGCGTGTGGTCGAGCCCGGCACCACCACGCCGCTCCCGTGGGACGGCGAGACGAGCGGCGAGCTGCAGTGCGCCGGCCCGTGGATAGCGGCCGACTACTACGACGACCCGCGGTCGCGCGAGAGCTTCACCGAGGACGGCTGGCTGCGCACGGGCGACGTGGCCGTGGTGGACGCGAAGGGCCGCATCCGCCTGGTGGACCGCACAAAGGACCTCATCAAGTCCGGCGGCGAGTGGATCTCATCCGTGGACGTGGAGAACGAGCTCATGTCCCACCCGAAGATCGCCGAGGCGGCGGTCATCGGCGTGCCGCACCCGAAGTGGTCGGAACGGCCGCTCGCGTGCGTGGTGGTCAAGCCCGGCGAGACGCTCACCAAGGAGGAGGTCGTGGAACACCTCGTGCCGAGGCTCGCCAAGTGGCAGCTGCCCGATGACGTGGTGTTCATCCCCGAGGTGCCGAAGACCTCGGTGGGCAAGTTCTCGAAGAAGACCCTGCGGGAGCAGTTCGCGGAACACGTGCTGCCGGACGCCTGAGGCGGCCGCCACGCGGGGCCCTCAGAGGCGTCCGGAGTCGATGATCCGCTGGAGGAACTGGCGCGCGCGGTCGGTCCGCGGCGAGACGAGAACCTCCCGCGGGTGGCCCTGCTCGATGACACGGCCCCCGTCCAGCATCACGATCACGTCGCTCGTGTCCCGCGCGAAACCCATCTCGTGGGTGGCGAGCACGAGCGTCATGCCGCTCGACTTCAGTTCCCTCACGACGTCCAGCACCTCGCCGACGAGCTCTGGGTCAAGTGCCGAGGTGATCTCGTCGAGCAGGAGCACCTCCGGCTCCACGGCAAGCGCTCGCACGATCGCGACGCGCTGCTGTTGCCCGCCCGAGAGCTGGTCCGGGTAGGACTCCGCCTTGTCGCCCAGGCCGAAACGCTCCAGCAGGGCCGTCGCGCGTTCACGCGCGGGAGCGGGGTCCATCCCCATGGCGCGCACGGGGGAGAGAGTGATGTTCCGCAGCACCGACATGTGGGGGAAGAGGTTGTAGCTCTGGAACACCATGCCGATCCTGCGGCGGACGGCGTTGGCGTCGAGGCCGGGCACGCTGATGTCCTCTCCGTCGAGGAAGACCGCACCGTCGTCGACCGGTTCCAGGAGGTTGATGCAGCGCAGGAGCGTGGACTTGCCCGAACCGGACGGTCCGATGAGGGAGACTACCTGCCCCTGCTCGATGTCTAGTGACACCCCGTCGAGGACCGTGTGCTCCCCGAACGTCTTGGTGACACCGCGCA